>NZ_JAYGII010000025.1:0-39032 GCF_034931365.1 Natronospira elongata | reverse complement strand
CCGCAGAGACCATTGTCCGGCGCCTGAAAACCATCGATGACGAGACTCGTGAATTCATGAGTTTTGTGCAGGAGTCGGCTCAAGAGACCGAATCTTTAGGCGAAGCCAATACGGCGAGTCGGGAGTTCAACGCCCGTGCCATGCGCGACATAGCCGATTACATTGATCGGCGGATGGAACAGCTCCAGCGCGAGCGAGTGCGAGCGGAGAAGGTCCTGCAACGCACCAGCAAGCTTGAGGAAAGCGTGCAGATGATCAAGGACATTGCTGCAAAGACCAACCTGGTGGCATTGAATGCGGCCATTGAAGCCGCCCGTGCCGGGAGTGCCGGAAAGGAATTTGCGGTGGTGGCAGATGAAGTTCGGGCACTGGCACTCCGCAGTCAGGAGGCGGCTGGCTTTGTGGAAAGGGAGATACCCAGTATTACATCGGTCATTGAGGATCAGTTCCGGGCACAACTGGACGCCGGGTCGGCTCGACAGGCAGAAGAAGAAGAGACAGTTCTCTCTGGTGTTCGCACGGCCCTGGAAAGTATGGGCAGCGAACGGGATCGTCTCATGAGGCATCATGAGTCAGTGCTGAGCAAGCTTCAGGATACCAGCAAGGCACTCAGTGTCCAGACCATGGAAGCCCTGGCCGGGATCCAGTTCCAGGATGTAACCCGTCAGCAACTGGAACAGGTCAGTGATGCCTTGTCTGCCATTGAGTCTCACGCAAAGAAGGTTAGCGCAGTACTATCAGGTGATGATACCGCTGCCTTTGCTGAGTCGGCTGTTTTCGATCTCGACAAGCTGGCAGAGGGCCATGTCATGGCCTCGCAGCGGGAGACGCATAACCGGCACAGGGGCAGCGGCTCTCCCGGAGAGTTCCCGGGTCAGGGTGGCAGTAGGGCGGTGGAGATGTTCTAGAATCAGGAGCAGAATAGGGGGATAAGCTGCGGGAGCCGGCTGTTATTCAAAGGCGTTGAGGTGATGTTCATGAGACGCCTGTTTTGCCTGATCGTTCTGTACCTGCTGATTGGCGGCGCCCCCGTAGTGGCTGCAGATTGGTCCCTGGCAGCCTATTGGGCGAAGAACAGCCCGGATCGCATGATCGATATCCTGCGCGGCCTAAACCCCGAGATGCGCAGTTCCTACCTAAATGCCATGGCGCTCAACTACCGTTTTCACCAGGGCCGGCGTATCCACTGGGAAGTGGAGGCCCAGCTGGTTCGTCATCACGGCATGCAGGATCACTGGGAAAGCAATGCGGTTCTGGTGGCCCGCTGGATGGATTTTCCCTGGGATCGCTGGCTGGATACCCGCTTCGCCTTCGGTCAGGGGTTTTCCTATGCCTGGGAAGTTCCGCCCCTTGAGCCCCGTTCGGACCCGGAAGACGGGGAATCGGCCCAGCTGCTCAATTATCTGCTGATGGAATTGGAATTTGCCCCGCCGGCACCCGACAGCCAGTGGAGTGGCATGATTCGCCTCCATCATCGCTCGGGGGTGTTCGGTACCTTTAGTGGCGTGGAAGGGGGTTCCAATTTCATTGGTTTGGGGGTGCGGTATCGTTTCTAGGGCATTGTTGCTTGTGGGGTTGGTTGGTGGCTTGAATCTGGGTAGGACCCTTCGATGACGGTGACGGGTGCGTTCCGGCCTAGGTGGCGACAGGCCTTTCCAAGAACGCCGTAGACCCATCCCTGGGGGCTCTGGGTTCGCCATCCTGGCTCACACAGTCTTGGAAAGGCCTGTCGGCTACAAGGCCTACCTTTGGTGGGGGTCACCTGGGCAGTGCTTGCTGAGGGTGAATTCTGATTTCTAAGCAGATTGGCTTCGATTCGGCCGGGGAAATCGCGGATAAATCCGCTCCTACGGTGGCTTCGGCATATGCTATAGGCACCGTAGGAGCGAATTTATTCGCGATCAAAAGCCTCCGGATGGCACTAAGGCACAAGACTAAACCAAACCATCCGCTAGTCACCGACCTCGAAGGGTCCTGCCCAAATCAAAGCCACCAACCCTAAAGCGCCGCAATCTTCTCCCGCTTGGCATCAAGGCGCTCCAGGGCCGCACGCATTTCCTCGGCCTTGCCGCGCTCCTTATCCACCACCTCGGCCGGCGCATTGCTGACGAACTTCTCGTTGGCGAGCTTGCGTTCGGCTTGCTCCAGGCCCTTGCGGATCTTGGCCAGCTCTTTCTCAAGGCGCGCCAGCTCCGCTTCCTTGTCGATCAGGCCGGCCATGGGCACCAGGATCTCCATCTCACCGAGAAGGGCAGTCGCCGATTCCGGCGGATTGCTGTCCGCCTCCAGCACCGTGACTGTCTCCAGCCGGGCCAGATTGCTGAGCAGATGATGGTGATTCTCCAGCCGCGTCCGGTCCCGCTCGCTACTGTTGGCCAGCAACACATCCAGGGGCTTGTTGGGCGAGATGTCCATTTCGCCCCGAATCCGGCGCACACCCAGGATGAAACCCTGCAGCCAGTCCATCTCCGACTCGATGGCCGAGTCCGCATGGCCGGCCGGCGTGGGCCAGGGGGCGTACATGATGGTTTCCCCCTCGGCGCCGGCCAGGGGCGCGACCCGCTGCCAGATCTCTTCGCTGATGAAGGGCATCACCGGGTGCATCGGGCGCAGCAGGGTTTCCAGCACCTGCACCAGGGTGCGGCGAGTGCCGCGGCGGGCGGCATCGCTGCTGTTTTCTGACTGCAGTACCGGCTTGGACAGTTCCAGATACCAGTCGCAGTACTCGTTCCAGGTGAACTCATAGAGTGCCTTGGCCGCCAGGTCCAGACGATACTCGTCCAGGCGGGTGGTGACTTCGTTCACCGTCCGCTCCAGGCGGGACAGAATCCAGCGGTCGGGCAGGCTCAGTTCCACCTCGCCCTCAAGCCCGGTGTCCTCACCCTCGGTGTTCATGACTACATAGCGGGCGGCGTTCCAGAGCTTGTTGCAGAAGTTGCGATAGCCCTCGATGCGGCCCAGATCAAAGCGGATGTCCCGGCCGGTGGTGGCCAGGGCGGCGAAGGTGAAGCGCAGGGCATCGGTGCCGAAGGCGGGAATGCCGTCGGGGAATTCCTTGCGGGTTGCCTTCTCGATGCGCTTTTGCTTCTTGGGCTGCATAAGCCCGGCGGTGCGCTTTTCCACCAGGGCATCCAGCTCGATGCCGTCCACCAGGTCGATGGGGTCAAGCACATTGCCCTTGGACTTGGACATCTTCTGGCCTTCGCTGTCGCGGATCAGGCCGTGGACATAGACCTCGTGGAAGGGTACCTCGTCCATGAACTTGAGCCCCATCATGATCATCCGGGCGACCCAGAAGAAGATGATGTCGAACCCGGTGACCAGCACATTGGTGGGATAGAAGTGCTTGAGCTCCGGAGTCTCGTCTGGCCAGCCCAGGGTGGAGAAGGGCCACAGCGCCGAGGAAAACCAGGTGTCGAGCACGTCCTCGTCCTGCGCCAGCTTGATGCTGTCGTCGAGCTGATACTTCTCGCGGACCTCGTCCTCGTCCCGGCCCACATAGACATTGCCGGCCTCGTCATACCAGGCGGGAATGCGATGGCCCCACCACAGCTGGCGGCTGATGCACCAGTCCTGGATATTGCGCATCCATTCGAAGTAGGTCCGGTCCCAGTTGCTCGGCACGAAGCGAATGCGGCCGTCTTCCACCGCCTTGATCGCAGGCCCGGCCAGGGGCTCGGTGCGCACGAACCACTGGTCGGTCAGCCAGGGCTCGACGATCTCGTTACTGCGGTCACCGCGCGGCACCATCAGCTTGTGGTCGTCGATCTTCTCCAGCAGGCCTTCGGATTCCAGTCGGTCCACCACGGCCTGGCGGGCGGCCTTGCGGTCCAGGCCCTGCAGTTCGGCGGGGATCTCCTTGAGCGTCTCGGTTTCGGCCTGGACGCGGTCGTCATCGGTGGGCGTGGGCTCGCGGGCGGTGTCCGCCGAGATGATGCGGGCATCGGCATCCATGACGTTGATCATGGTCAGCCCATGGCGCTCGCCGATGGCGTAGTCATTGAAGTCATGGGCCGGGGTGATCTTCACGCAGCCTGAGCCGAATTCGGGGTCCACATAATCATCCGCCACGATGGGGATCTCGCGCCCGGTGATGGGCAGGCGGATGGTCTTGCCGATCAGGGATTGATAGCGCTCATCCTCGGGGTGCACGGCCACGGCGGTATCTCCGAGCATGGTCTCGGGTCGGGTGGTGGCCACCGAGACATGGCCGCTGCCGTCACTGAGGGGATAACGGAAGTGCCAGAGGTGGCCGTTTTCCTCTTCCGATTCCACTTCCAGGTCGGACAGGGCGGTGTGCAGGACCGGGTCCCAGTTGACCAGGCGCTTGCCGCGATAGATCAGGCCTTCGTCGAACAGCCGCACGAAGACCTCGCGTACGGCCCTGGACAGGCCCTCGTCCATGGTGAACCGTTCCCGGGACCAGTCCACCGAGGCGCCCATGCGCCGCAGTTGCCCCTGGATGGTGCCGCCGGATTCTTCCTTCCATTCCCAGATGCGCTTGACGAAGGCTTCTCGGCCGAGGTCATGGCGGGTCTTGCCTTCGGCGTTGAGCTGGCGCTCCACCACCATCTGGGTGGCAATGCCGGCGTGGTCGCTGCCGGGCTGCCAGAGGGTGTCCTTGCCCTGCATGCGCTTGAAGCGGATCAGCGCATCCATGATCGTGTCCTGGAAGGCGTGCCCCATGTGCAGGCTGCCGGTCACGTTGGGTGGCGGGATCATGATGCAGTAGGGGGCGCCGCTCAGGCTGGCGGGGGCAAAATAGCCCTTTTCTTCCCATTCCCGGTAACGTGCCTGCTCGATATTGCGAGGGTCGTAGGTCTTTTCCATGGGGCGAGGCCTTGGGTTCGAATCGCGGAAAAACATCGCATTATAACGGGTGTGGGTGGGGGATTGGCAGGGTGGGGGTTCGGTTTGGGGCCCCGATAGGGTTGGTGTCCTGCGATGGTCGTCGCGGTGGCTGGCGGCTTTGATTAGGGTAGTGCCCTTCGATGCCGGTGACGGGGTGCGTTCCGGCTTCGGTCCTGGTGGGCTTGCTCAGTGACGCTGTGAATACATCCCTGTACGCTCTGGGTTCGGCATCCTGCCTCACACAGCCCTGAGCAAGCCCACCAGGACCGAAGCCTACCTTGGGTGGGGGTCACCTGGGCCGTGCTGACGGAGGGATTGGTTCAGTCGTATGCCTTGGTGTCATCCGAAGGCTTTTAATCGCGAATGAATTCGCTCCCACGGTGCCATTAGCGTATGCCGAAGCCGCCGTGGGAGCGGATTTATCCGCGATTTCAGCGGCCAAATCGAAGGCAATCTGCTTGAATATCTGAATACGCGATCAGAAAGCACTGCCCAGGTAAAGGTAGGCCTTGGAGCCGACAGGGCTTTCCAAGGCTGTGTGAGCCAGGATGGCGAACCCAGAGCCCCCAGGGATGGGTCTACGGCGTCCTTGGAAAGCCCTGTCGGCTCCAAGGCCGGAATGCGCCACCGTCACCGGCGCCGAAGGGCACGAAACCACTCGAAGGGAAGGGCACCAGTCCCGAAAGGAGCGTCAGGCCTTTTCCTGATCCTTGGCGATGTTGCGGATCTCGCGCTTGAGGGTCTTCATGACGTCCTCGGCCAGGCTGTCGGCCAGGCGCTGGACGCGGGAGCGGACCAGGTTTTCCACCCGGCGGTCCAGTTCCTCGATAAAGGCCTGGCGCATCCGTTCTTTCTCGTCCGGTCCCTCGGTCGCCACCGTCTCGACTGCCGGCGGATCCTCAAACAGATCCAGGTTCGGCGGCGCGTTCACTGTCTTCTTCCCCGGGCGCACAACCTCTTCCAGGGTCGGAATCTGTCGGGCACTGCCGGCATTGCTGTCGCGTCCACGCATGGTTTGGCCTCAGAGATTGTGCATTTCCAGCGGATAGCCGCGGTCACGGTAGAAACGGTAACGGTCACGGCCTCGCGCCTTGGCCGAGTCCTCGTTGACGACAGGTTCGGCCACTCGCTCGAAGCGGCTGAAGAAATCCGGAATCTCCTCGGCGCAGTTGATCAGCAGGTCGTAATTTCCCTGCGGCGGCTCGCCCGTGCCCACCACGACGGGGAAATCCGGGTCCTGGTCGGCCTCGGCGGCCAGGCCGTGGGGGATGAAGCTGCGGTCGCGGAATGTCCACAGCAGCTCGTCCAGGGACTTGGCGTGCCCCGGGTCATTGCTGTGGAGAAAGATGCGGTGTCCGAGTCGGAAAGCCTTCTCGGTAAGACGGCAGGCGAACTGGTCCCTGGCGGACAGTTCTTGCTGCGACAGTAAGTAGAAATCCACCCGGGTCATAAGGCCCTGTCAGTCAGTGGTTTACGGAAGTTTGGTAGTAAATTGGGTGAATGTCAAACCCGAAGTGTCCGATTTTGCTGAAAAAGCGGGAGCAGCTCCATGCCGCTCCCGCCTTCAATCAGCCAAGTTGCCGGTACCAACTCAGCCGGCGCGGTCGATCAGATACTGGCTCAGCATGGGCACCGGACGCCCGGTGGCACCCTTCTGCGGTCCATTGCCGCTGATCCAGGCGGAGCCGGCCACGTCGATATGAGCCCAGCGCTGCCCTTCGGTGTAGCGGGACAGGAAGCAGCCGGCGGTGATGGTGCCGGCGGGCTTGCCACCGATGTTGGCCATGTCGGCGAAGTTGGTCTTGAGCTGATCCTGGTACTCATCCCACAGTGGCAGGCGCCAGGCCCGGTCCCAGGATTTGTTGCCGGCGGCCAGGATTTCATCGGCCAGGTCGTCGTGCTTGCTCATCACCCCGGAGGCATGTTGGCCCAGGGCGATCACGCAGGCACCGGTAAGGGTGGCGATATCCAGCAGGGACTCGGGCTTGTAGCGCTGGGCGTAGGTCAGGGCATCGTTGAGAATCAGTCGGCCCTCGGCATCGGTGTTGAGGATCTCAACCGTCTGTCCGGACATGGTGGTGACCACGTCACCCGGCTTGTTGGCCTTGCCGTTGATATGGTTCTCGGTCGCCGGGACGATACCGACCAGATGCACCGGCAGGTCCATCTCCGAGGCCGCCTTGACCGCACCGAAGACGCTGGCGCCACCGCACATGTCGTATTTCATCTCGTCCATGCCGGGGCCGGGCTTGAGGGAAATGCCGCCGGTGTCAAAGGTCAGGCCCTTGCCCACCAGGACATGGGGGCGGGTCTTGCCCTTGGTGTTCTTGTATTCCATGACGATGAACTTGCAGGGCTCGTCACTGCCCTTGGCCACCGACAGAAAGGAGCCCATGCCGAGCTTCTTGCAGTCTGCCTCGTTGAGGATGGTGGTCTTGATCTTCTTGTTCTCGCGCGCCAGCTTGCGGGCCTGGTTGGCGAGGTAGCTCGGGGTGCAGACATTGCCCGGCAGATTACCCAGATCACGGGCCAGGGTGGTGCCGGCGGCCACGCCCTGGGCGTGGTTCAGGGCCTTTTCGGCGGCGGCCTTGCCGCCACGGCCCTCATAGTGCAGGTCCAGGGTTTTGAGGCTGGCCTTGGGGCCCTTCTGGGACAGGGTGGCATCATAGCGATAGGCGGCATAGTCCGCTGCTTCGACAGCATGGCGGACACCCCAGTAGATGGCATCTTCCTCGGCCGGGAATTCGCTTGAGAAGGTAAGCAGGGCGTCGCGCAGGCCATGTTCATTGAGGCTGGCTACGCAGGCCTGGGCGGCCTCGCGGAAGGCGCGGTGGCCGTACTGCTTCTTGTCACCCATGCCCGCCAGCAGGACAGCACCGGCCTTGATGCCGTCGACATCGAACAGCAGGCGGGTTTCGCCGCGCTCACCGCCCAGCAGACCGGCCTTGATCTGCTTCTTGATTCGACCGCCGGCGGCCTTGTCCAGCTGTTTCGCCGCTTCGCTCAGTTCGCCGCCGCTGAATACGCCGACAGCCACGCATTGTCCGCTGTAGTTTTCCGGGGCGCCGGTCTTGATTCGGTATTTCATGTCGACTCCTGCCAAAATGAAGGAATAACTTGGCGCGTATTTTACGCTATCCGGCCGCCTCTGTGGCACTGTCTCCGCGCCTGATAAACTGCCCACACTGAATCTCAAGGAAAGAAGCCTTCGTGTTCACGGTCATTGGACGTTACATCAACCGGGAAGTGCTGCTTAGCTGGCTGGCGGTGACCAGTGCCCTGCTGGTGATCCTCATGAGTCACCGTTTCGCGGGTTTCCTGGGCAGTGCCGCCAGTGGTGAGATTCCCCCCCATTCGGTATGGCCCCTGGTGGGCCTGTCCACTGTCCAGTACCTGGTCATCATCGTACCGGTGGCCTTTTTTCTCTCCGTGTTGCTGGCTCTGGGCCGTCTCTACAAGGATAGCGAGATGGCGGCCATGATGGCCTGTGGTGTTGGCCCCTTGCATCTGTACAAGGCTCTGGTCTGGATTGCGGTGCCGGTCATGGCGGGCGTGGCCGTGCTTTCCCTGCAGGCGGCACCGGCCGCCACCCAGACCATGAATGAAGTTCAGGAAACCGCGCGGGCCGAGGCCCGGTTATCCGTGTTCGAGCCCGGTGCGTTCCGTAATCTGGAAGGGGCCGATGGTGTGTTCTATGCCGAGCGTCGTGCCAACGGTGAGCTGGAGGGGGTCTTCATCCAGGGCACGGAAGGCGATGAGCGGGTACTGATTCGAGCCCAGCGCGCCTGGCTGGAAGCGGAACCGGATGGGCCGCGCTATCTGGTCCTGGAACGCGGCTATCGTTATGAGCTCATACCCGGCGAAGCCCAGTTACAGCGCACCCGCTTCGAGCGCCACGGTCTTCGACTGCCTGAGGCCCGCGTGGATGCCGGTGCCGACGAGCGCGAAGCGCGGTCGGTGTCGGAGCTGTTGTCCTCGGGGCGTGCCGAGGATATGGCTGAGTTCCACTGGCGTTTGTCCATGCCCATCGGCGGCCTGGTGCTCACTCTCCTGGCGGTTCCTCTGGCCAAGACCAAACCCCGTCAGGGTCGCTATAGCCGACTGTTCATCGGCATCGTGGTTTATCTCGTTTATTCCAATCTGTTGGCAACGGGTCAGGTCTGGCTGGAGCGGGGGCAGTTGCCCATGGCAATGGGCTTGTGGTGGGTTCACGGTCTGTTTCTGCTTGTGGCCGGTATCCTTCTCATGCAGCAGACCGGTGGTTATCGCCGCTGGTTGCAGCGAGGCGGGGAGCAGGGCGCATGAAGATCCTTGATCGCTACCTCGCCTCGGCGGTGATTTTCGGCAGCCTCATGGTGCTGGCCGTGCTCATGGCCCTGAGTGCCTTTGTCGGCGTCGTCGGCCAGCTGGGCCGGGTCGGGACCGCGGATTACGGTCTTGGTGACGCCGTTCTTTATGTTCTGCTCGGCTTGCCCGGTCAGGCGGTGGACCTGATGCCGGTGGCGGTGTTGATCGGCACCCTCCTGTCACTGGGGGCCCTGGCCAGCCAGAACGAGCTGACCGTCATGCGTGCTGCCGGCATGTCCATTGCCCGGATTGCCCGCGGGGCCGTTCTGGGCGGGGTCCTGTTGGCGGGCATGACGGCAGCATTGGGGGAGTGGGTGGCGCCCCCTGCCGAGCGCTACGCGGATCAGATGCGATTGATGTCACTCTATCGTGTGGTCAACATCCTGGGCCGGGATGGTATCTGGCTGCGGGATGAGCAGCAGTACATCAATGTCCGTCAGGCGGAGGACGTTCGCCGACTGGAAGGCCTCAACATCTATCGCTTTGACGATGAGGGCCGTCTGGTTTCGGCGATCAATGCCCGTCACGCGCGATTCGAGGCGGGCCGCTGGCAGTTGGAGGGGGTTCGTGAGACCAGACCGGCGGAGGGCGAGGTGCAGTCACTCCGTGATGATGTCCGCGATTGGGAGACAGGGATCGGTCCCGAGTTGGTCTCTCTGGTGAGCGTCAGTCCGAACATGCTGGGTGCGCGGGGCTTGCTGGATTATGTTCGTTACCTTGAGTCCAATGAGTTGGACGCGGATGCCTATCGCATTGCTTTCTGGTTCAAGTTGGTGATTCCGGCCGCGCTGCCGGTGATGGTCATTCTGGCCATGCCATTCCTGTTCGGCTCGCTGCGATCTTCCGGTGCCGGGCAGCGTCTGATGGTGGGGCTGGTGATCGGCATCGTCTTCTATCTGGTCAATATCACTTTGTCCAATGTCGGCGCCATGTTCGCCGTCCCCCCCTTCCTCGTCGCCTGGACACCTACCGTGCTATTGCTGGTGATCAGTTTGTTGGTGGTTCGGCGGCTTTAGGGCCTTTCTGATTGGTCCATTTATGGTTCCGGCCAAGGGGGTGATTCAGGGTTTTCCCGGGGGGCTTTGATTGGGTTAGTTCCCTTCGATGTCGGTGGTGGGGGTGCGTTCCGGTCCCTTTCCCGGTGGCCTCGCTCAGGGACGCTATGAATACATCCCTGTACGCTCTGGGTTCGGCCGGAAGGCTGCGCATTCCTGCTCCGCCTCCCGGTCCAGCCCGCACATCCCTGTGCGGGCGTTCGGCAAGCTGCAATGGTCCACCGGACCATTGGTCTTGCCTCACCCTGGCTCACACAGCCCTGAGCAAGCCCACCAGGACCGAAGCCTACCCTTGGTGGGTGTCACCTTGGCCGTGCTAGTGGAGTATTTGGTCAGTCTTATGTCTTGGTGCCATCCGAAGGCTTTTAATCGCGAACAAATTCGCTCCTACGGTGCCTGTAGCGTATGCCGAAGCCGCCGTAGGAGCGGATTTATCCGCGATTTCCCCGGCCAAACCGAGGGCAATCTGCCCATCAAATTGAATACGCCATCAGCAAGCAAGGCCTAGGTGACCACCACCAAAGGTAGGCCTTGGGGCCGACAGGGGTTTCCAAGACTGTGGGCGACAGGACGTCGCCCACAGAGCCTACAGGGATGTATTTACGGCGCTCTTGGAAACCCCTGTCGGCCCCAAGGCCGGAACGCACCCCGTCACCGACAAAGAAGGGTCCTAGGGCGCTGCCTCAATGACTGCCTTCCTGCTTGGGCAGGAAAATCAGGCGGGTGCCGGCGGCGATGTCGTGGAGGCTGCGGCGTTCTTCGTCCACCAGAACCCAGGCCATGGAAATGCACAGCGGCATGAGCATCAGCGCGCCCAGCCAGTCCGGCCAGAAGTCCTGGGTCAGGAAGGCCAGGCCATAGAGGGCAAGAATCAGCAGCAGGAGCATCAGCCCGGCGCGCATGATCAGGCGCCAGAGTGGGGGATGATGACCCTGCCCATTGACCAGGCGCAGGCGCCAGGCCCGCATCCCCAGGGTCTGGCCGCTGCGCTGCCAGAACCAGATGAAAAACAGGCCGGTGACCAGAATCAGATAGGCAAGCAGCATGGGGTTCTCCGGCTCGAAGGCCTCTTCCCCCGCAAAGGGCAGAGCCACCAGCGTGGCAATGAACCAGATGGCCAGCACCAGAAGGCCGTCATAGAGGGCCGCGCCGAGACGGCGCAGTAAGCTGGCCGGACGCTGCTTGTCGATCTCCATGCCAAAAGACTCCGGTTTCACGGTCTTCCGGGACGGCCGGGGCCCGCAGAGAGTGCGGGAGCGGCGCGATTGGGGGCGGGAATGGTATCATGGTCGCCGCGAATCGGGCCCTTCGCTGCACCAGGTGGGGTAACGCAAGCGGTGGCGGTGCTACCGCTTGCGCTACCCCTGTCTGTTGCCACGGCGAGGCCCGGACGCTCCGGATTTGCCCAGGTTTCATTCAGCAGAGGGAAGGGTTTCGCTATCGCCGAGCCAGCCATTATTCCACGTCCACAGCATAATGTTTCGCGGCAGCATATTTCCGAGGCTGCCCTGAAGGTTCTGTATCGCCTGAAGAACGCCGGCTACGAAGCCTATATCGTCGGCGGAGGTGTCCGGGACCTGCTGCTGGGCGGTCAGCCCAAGGATTTCGACATCGCCACCGATGCCAGGCCCGAAGAAGTGCGGGAGCAGTTCCGCAATTGTCGCCTGATCGGGCGACGCTTTCGCCTGGCCCACGTCTTGTTCGGTCCCGAGGTTATAGAGGTGGCCACCTTCCGGGCGATGACGCCGGACGAAGACAGTGCCGCGACCGCCAATGGCCGGGATCATGACATTGACGATTCGGGCATGATCCTGCGCGACAATGTCTACGGCACGCTGGAAGAAGACGCCTTCCGGCGGGACTTCACCATCAATGCGCTCTATTACAACATCCGCGATTTTTCCATCGTCGACTATGTCGGCGGCATGGAGGACGTTCGTCGTCGCGTGATTCGTCTCATTGGTGACCCGGAAGCCCGCTACCGCGAGGACCCCGTTCGAATGCTGCGGGCGATTCGTTTCGCGGTGAAGCTGGGTTTTGATATTGCGCCCACCACCGAAGCCCCGCTGGGGTACATGGGCGAGCGGCTGGAGGATATTCCGCCGGCCCGGCTTTTCGATGAGTATCTCAAGCTTTTCCTCGCCGGACGCGCCCTGGAGACCTTTGACAAGCTTCGGGAATACGGACTGTTCGGAATCCTGTTTCCCCAGGCCGAGCACAGTTTCCTTGGTCCGGAAGGACAACGCCGACTGGATTTCGTGCGGGCAGCGCTCGCCAATACGGATCGACGTATCGCCGAAGACAAGCCGGTCACCCCGGCCTTTCTGCTCGCCGCCTTCCTGTGGGGGGCAGTGCAGGATCAGACGCGTCGCTTCGAGGAAGATGGCAACAACCCGGCCGAGGCCATGCAGTTGGCGACCCGTGTGGTGTTCGAGAACCAACAGTCCACGGTCTCGATCCCCCGTCGTTTCGGCATGGTGATGCGCGATATGGTCCATCTTCAGCGCCGGCTTACCCGGACCCGCGGCAAGCGGTCCATGCGGCTGCTGGGACATCCGCGCTTTCGGGCAGCCTACGACTTTCTGCTGCTGCGGGCGGAAGTGGGTGATGCACCGCAAGACCTGGCCGAGTTCTGGACTCAGGCCCAGGAGTCCGTGCCGGAAGGGGAAGCCCAGCTCTTTGCCGCCCGGCAGGGCGAGCAGGATGGCCCCGGTCGCCGACGGGGCAAGCGACGTCGGCGACGCCGCAAGCCTGGAGGGGGTAACGGTGACTGAGCAGGATCTGGCCTGGGTGGGGCTGGGCGCCAATCTGGGTGATCCGCAAGACATGCTGCACTCTGCCCTGTCGGCCCTGGAGACACTGCCGGATTGTGAGCTGCGCCGGGCCTCCTCGCTTTATCGCACCCCGCCCATGGGCCCCCCGGGTCAGCCTGATTACGTCAATGCCGTGGCGGGACTGGCAACCGCGCTTAGCCCGGAGTCCCTGCTGGAGGCATTGCTGGGTCTGGAGAGCCGCCTGGGCCGGCGACGGTCCGGTGCCCAGCGCTGGGGGCCACGCCTGATTGATCTGGACCTGCTCTGCTATGGTCAGGCTCGGCGTGAGAGTGAATTTTTGAGCCTGCCGCACCCGGGCCTGGCAGAACGCGCCTTTGTGCTGGTGCCACTGGCCGAGGTGGCACCCGAGCTGGAGGTGCCGGGTGTGGGACGGGTCATTGACCGGAAAGGAATGATCAGTTGCGAGGGGATCGAGCGACTATGAGCCTGTCGGATTCGCATGCACCCCGCTACGTGGTAGTGGAGGGCCCCATCGGTGTTGGCAAGACCAGTTTTGCCCGGCGCCTGGGCGAGGCCTGGGATGCCGAGCTGATGCTGGAGGGGGCAGAAGCCAACCCCTTTCTGGAGCGCTTCTACGAAGATCCCAGGGGTGCGGCCCTGCCCACCCAGCTGTTCTTCCTCTACCAGCGCGCCCAGCAGATTCAGGCCCTGCGCCAGTCGGACCTGTTTCAGCCGCGGACCCGGGTAGCCGATTTTCTCCTCGACAAGGATCGGCTGTTTGCCAGTCTCAATCTGGATCACCACGAACTGCAGCTCTACGAGCAGGCCTGGAGCCATCTGTCACTGGATGCCCCCAAACCGGATCTGGTGGTCTATCTGCAGGCCCCTGTTCCGGTGCTCATGGAACGCATCGAAAAACGCGGGATTCCCTGGGAGCGCGGCATTACCCCCGATTATCTGCATCGGCTGGTGGATACCTACACCGAGTTCTTCCATCATTATGAGCAGTCGCCGCTGTTGATCGTGAACACGGCCGACATCAATCCGGTGGAGCGGGAACAGGACTTCCAGTTACTGGTGAATCAGCTCAAGCAAGTGCGAAGCGGTCGACACTATTTCAATCCCGGTCCAATCTGAGAGAGTTTTCAATGTACGGATCCAAGGCATCACAATCAGGCGAATCGCCTGCCCGCCAACGGCCGGTGACCCTGAGTACACTGGCCAAGATGAAGGCCGAGGGCGAGAAGATTGCCTGTCTGACCGCCTACGACGCCGCCTTCGCCAGGGTGGAGGAGGCTGCCGGGGTGGACCTGGTGCTGGTTGGCGATTCCCTGGGGATGGTGATCCAGGGGCATGCCACCACCGTGCCGGTCACCATGGACCACATGGAGTACCACACCCGCTGTGTGGCCGCCGGGCTCCACATCCCTCTGCTGGTGGCCGACATGCCCTTTGTCAGCTATGCCGATCCCCAGCGGGCCGTGGATAATGCCGCTCGCCTGATGCGTGCCGGCGCGGGCATGGTGAAACTGGAAGGGGCCGCGGGGCAGGCGGAGGTCATCGCCGCGCTGGCGGGGCAGGGTATTCCCGTCTGCGCCCATCTGGGTCTGAGGCCCCAGTCGGTCCACAAGGCCGGTGGTTTCCGGGTTCAGGGACGTGACGAGGCCGCTGCCGATGCCATGCGCCAGGATGCCCGTGATCTGGTCGCCGCCGGTGCCGACCTGTTGCTGCTCGAGTGTGTGCCGCGGGATCTGGCCCAGCGAATTACCGCCGAGGCCGAGGTCCCGGTGATCGGTATCGGTGCCGGTGCCGGGGTGGATGGCCAGATTCTGGTGGTGCACGACATGCTGGGGATTCCACCGGGCCGCAAGCCGCGCTTCGTGGAGAATTTCATGGCCGAGGCCGACAGCGTGGATGCGGCCATTTCCGCCTATGTCCAGGCCGTCAAGGACGGCCGCTATCCTTGCGACGAGCACGGATTCGACTGATGCGCACCCTCGACAACATCGTGGAACTGAGGCAGCTCGTCGCCGGCTGGCGGCACCGCAGCGAGACCGTGGGATTCGTGCCCACCATGGGTAATCTCCATGCCGGCCACCTGGCCCTGGTGGACGATGCTCGTAACAATGCCGACCGGGTGGTCGTCAGTATCTTCGTGAACCCCATGCAGTTCGGCCCGGGCGAGGACCTGGAGGCCTACCCCCGGACGCTGAAGGCGGATCAGGAAAAGCTGGTCGAGGCCGGTGTGGACCTGCTGTTCGCGCCTGATGTTGCCAGCATCTACCCGCGGGGAGAGGAAAACACCAGCACCGTGGCGGTGCCGTCGGCCCTGACGGATGTGCTTTGCGGTCGGGACCGACCAGGGCATTTCCGCGGCGTGGCCACGGTGGTGGCCAAGCTTTTCAACATGGTTCAGCCGGATGTAGCCGTGTTTGGCGAGAAGGACTGGCAGCAATTGCAGGTAATCAGGCGCATGACCGAGGATCTCAATCTCCCGGTCAAGGTGCTCGGCTCACCCACCATGCGTGAGACTGACGGCCTGGCCACCAGTTCGCGGAACCAGTACCTGAGCGAGGAGGAACGGCAGCGGGCACCGCTGCTCTACCAGGTGCTGCAGCAGGTCTCGACCGCGCTTTCCAGGGACCGGGGCAGTCTGGAAGCAGCGCTGGCCGCCGGTCGACAGCGGCTGGAAGAAGCGGGTTTTGAAGTGGATTACCTGGAAGCCCGGGATCGGGACACTCTCGGGCCGCCAGGGGAGGGGCCCATCAATGTCTTTGGCGCCGCCCGCCTGGGCAAGGCCCGGCTGATCGACAATCTTGCCGTACCGGCGCCCGGCAAGGCCCCGGCTTGAGTCGGGGCCGGGCCCTGGACTAAAATTGGCGGGCTAGGCCTTTGTGGGCCTGGCTCGCGTTTATCGCGATATTCTGACTGACCAGCTCAACAAGACGGTTCGCCATGTTTGTGACATTGCTGAAGGCCAAGCTGCATCGTGCCTGCGTGACCCACGCCGAAGTGGATTACGAAGGTTCCTGCGCCATCGACGGAAACCTGCTGGACGCGGCAGGAATCCATGACTATGAACAGATCGAGATTTACAACGTGACCAATGGTGAGCGTTTCTCCACCTACGCCATTCGTGGCGAGGAAGGCTCCCGGATTATCTCGGTCAACGGCGCGGCTGCCCACAAGGCCAGTCCCGGCGACCGGGTCATCATCTGCGCCTACGGCGGCATGGACGAGTCCGAGGTGGCGCGCCACAAGCCGCGTTTGCTCTATATGGACGAGAGCAACCAGGTCAAGAACAGCCGTAATGCCATTCCAGTACAAGCGGCCTGAAAGACCTCAAGCAACAATTTGAATTATCATTCACTGCCGGGTTTCGACCCGGCAGTTTCGTTTTCGGCCCCGGCCTTGGTCCGCGGTCAAACCAGTTCAGAGGGGAGCCATGGAGGCGGATTGGAGTTCGCTCGCTGAATATTGGCGGGGGCGTGAAGCGATGGCATTGCCGGGCGGCGCGGACGCGCGTCCGAATTGCCGGGTCGAGGCCGCCGGTCTGCGCATCGACTGGTCGCGACAGTTCCTGGATGAGCACAGTCGGGGCGTGCTGCTAAGCCTTGCCGCTGAGGCCGGCTTTCATGAGGCCCGCCGCAAGCTGTTCAATGGCGAACGGGTCAATGAGAGCGAGCAGCGCGCGGCCATGCACATGGCTCTGCGCGGTGCCGGGGAACGGGATTGGCAGGTGGAGGGGGAAGTGGTCTCCACCCAGGTCAGGGCCGAACTTGAGCGTATCGAGAACTTTGTCGCCGCCCTGCGTGACGACGATCGGCTTGGTGCCACTGGCAAACCCTTCAGGAACGTGGTCAATATTGGCATCGGCGGCTCCCACCTTGGCCCGGAGGTGGTGACTCAGGCCCTGCCTGCCGCCGAGGGCGCACCCCGGGTGCATTTTCTCTCCAATGTGGATCCGGCCCAGTATCACCGGGTCATGGATGAGCTGGACCCTGAAACGACCCTCCTGGTCGTGGTCTCCAAGACCTTCACCAGCCGCGAGACCATGGTCAATGCCCGTCGAGCCCGGGAGTGGCTGGTCGCCGCGCTTGGCGAGAACGCCGTTGCCGATCATTTTGTCGCCGTTTCCGCCAATGTTCGGCGGGTCAATGAATTCGGAATCGACGAAACCCGGCTGTTCCGTTTCTGGGACTGGGTGGGGGGGCGTTTTTCGGTCTGGTCAGCGGCCGGCCTGGCGGCTGCCATTCATCTGGGTATGCCGCGATTCCGGGAAATGCTGGCCGGGGCCGCAGCCATGGATCGTCATTTTCTGGAAGCCGAGGATGCGGTCAATGCCCCCCTGATGCTGGGTCTGCTCGACGTGCAGTCCATTCGAGCTTTTGGCTGGTCGGCCTGGGCGGTGGTGCCCTACAGCGATCGCCTACGTCTTCTTCCCGCCTACCTGCAGCAGTTGGTCATGGAGAGCAACGGCAAGGGGGCCAATCAGCGCGGGCAGATGATCGAGGGTCAGACCGGACCGGTCCTGCTTGGCGGCACAGGCACCGATGCCCAGCACGCCTTTTTCCAGATGTTGCATCAGGGACCGTTGCCGGTACCGGTGGACTTCATTGCCAGTGCCTGCCCCCAAGGCGAGTCGACGGCGGATTGGGAGGGGCATCGAATCCTTCTGTCCAATTGTCTGGCTCAGGCCGAAGCCCTGGCCACTGGCAAGTCTCCTGAGCAGGTGGAAGCGGAACTTCGGCAGCAGGGCATGGATACTGATACCATCAGAAGGCTGGTGCCGCAGAAAAGCTTCAAGGGCAATCGACCCAGCACCCTGGTGCTGATGGACCGGCTGTCGCCGGTGCGTCTGGGTGCATTGATCGCTCTATATGAGCACCGGGTCTTCGTGCAGGCCTTGCTGTTCGGGATCAACCCCTTTGATCAAATGGGGGTGGAACTGGGCAAGACCCTGGCGGGCAGGATGGAATCGGTGTTGGCCGATGCAGACGCCCTTGCCGAAGACCCCATTGCCGAGGCGGCAGCGCAATGGATCCGCAGCCACTGGGAGCCCCCGTCGTGACGAGCAGCCGGGATCTGGCCTATCTGATTGCCATGGGACACCGCCGTTATCGCATGGCGGCGCGGGCGGCCGTGGACAGCCTTCTGGGACCCGGCCAGTTCCACGGTGACGTGGTCCTGTTTACTGACAAGCCCATGCGCATGCCCGGGAACGTGCGGGTGGTCGTCGTGGACGATCCCGATCTGCTGGCCCAGCCCAAGCGTCTCAAATTCCGGGTGGGCCGTTTCGTGGATCTGGCTGCCTATCACCGGGTGATGTTCTTTGATGCCGATCTGGTCAGCCGGGGTCCCATCGTGGAGCGCATTGCCGAGCCCCTGGATGCCGGTGGCATGGTCTGCACCGACGACATCGCGCAGACCGTGGACATGGGCTTGTGTTGCCGCTGTCTGGAGCCCGCCGAACTGGCCGAGCACGGTGGTCGCAGCCTGGGGGTCAATAGCGGCTTCTTTGCCGCCCGCGGCGATCTGATCCAGGGGTTTCTGGATGTCTGGGAAGGGATCGTGGATGACTGCGCCGATCGTGAAGGCGAAGGCTTTGACCAGCCCGGCTTGAACGCGGCCATGCTGCGAGCGGCACTGCCGGTGTCCATGGTCAGGGGACTCATGTGGTTTCCCCGCCGTGACCCGAAGGGACATTACTGCCTGCCCAATGCCCCGCTGGTGCATTTTCACGGTGCCGGACGCAGCTGGAGCCGGACCTTCCGGATGCGGGCCTTTGCCCGTGATGCCATTGCCGGACGGCGTCTTGCTTAAGCGTTTCTAAGGAACCTCTGGTCAGAGGTTTCCTAAACGCCTTCAGGGCCCGAGCATGATCAGCTCGCCCGACCGGGTGACCAGAGCGATGCGTCGCCCTGGCAAAACCAGTGGTGACGCCCCCAGGCTGTCCCCGGTTTCCAGGCGCCAGAGCACGCTGCCGTCACCTTTGTCGAGGGCGGTGAGGCTGCCGTCGCGGGCCGCCACCAAGACTCCATTGCCGCCCAGCACCGGTCCGGCGCTGATCCAATCATCGGCGACCCGGCGTTGCCAGATGCGCAGGCCCAGGTCCTCGCGCAGGGCATAGATCCGGCCACTGCGATCCGCCACGAAGATCTCATCACCGTCCACCGCCAGTGGCGCGCCGATGTCGGCGGCCGTGTCAAAATGCCAGTTTTCCACCCCGACGCTGAGAAACAGGGATCTGACCCGGCCATTGAGATCGCCGAAAAAGCCGAATTGTCCCTGAACCGCGACGCCCCCGTAGACCGCTTCATCCGTCTGGTATTCCCAGCGCTCCTCGCCGCTGCCCAGGTCCAGGCCCACGATGCGGCCGCGGCTGGTGCCCACAAATACCCGGCCGTCACTTTCGGCGGCAGCGGCATGAATGGAGCCGCCCGTGTCGGTGCGCCAGTATCGGTGCCCATCGTCCCGGTCGAGCAGGCTCACCCGGCCGGATACATCGGCCACCACGATGCCCAGGTCGGTGGCTTGTGGGCTGGCACTGATGGCCCGGCCATTGTCGACCCGCCACAGGGTATCGCCGCTGTCCAAATCCAGGGCATGGAGTTTGCCGGCCTGATCGCCGACATAGACCCGGGAGCCCTCAATGGCGGGTGAGCCCCGCACGGCCGACTCCAAAGACCGGCGCCATAAGATCTGGCCGTCATTTTCATCCACCGCCAGCACTTCGCCGGATTCGGTACCCAGGAGCAGCAGGCCCTTGGCATAGGCCAGCCCCCCCCGGACCTCGCTGTCCAGGCTCTGTTGCCACTGAAGCTGGGGTTCGGTGGTGGTGATGCGACTGGAGAACACGCCACTGCGAGCGCTATCGCCGCGTTCCGGTATTGACTGGGTGCTGCCGCAGCCAGCCAGTGTGAGCACCGCGATCAGGGCCAGGATTAGCTGTCTGTACACGTCGAGTTATCCCCTTATTGATGACGGGCTTTGCCGGATTGGTGTGCCAGGGCCCAGTTTACATGCTCTCGCACCAGGGCGGAGGGATGATCCTGACGCGCCTTGAGTGCGGTCACCGCTGCGGAGCTTTTCGGCGCATTACCCAAAGCCACGGCCAGGTTACGCAGCCACCGTTCGTGACCGATTCGGCGGATGGCGGAACCCGCCATCCGGTCAAGGAAGTCCGCCTCGCTCCAGGCGAACAGTTCGATCAGTTCAGCCTGGTCCAGGCCGTGACGGGGATGAAAATCGGTCTGTTCGCTGGGGCGTGCGAACTTGTTCCAGGGGCAGACCAGTTGGCAGTCGTCACAGCCGTAGATGCGATTGCCCATGGCCCGTCGATAGCGTTCGGGGATGGGGCCATCATGCTCGATGGTCAGGTAGCTGATGCACTTGCGGGCATCCAGGCGATAAGGTCCGGTAATGGCGCCAGTGGGGCAGGCGTCAATGCAGCGTCGGCAGCTGCCGCAGTGGTCTTGCCCTGCTTCGTCCACGGGCAGGGGCAGGTCGGTGAACAGTTCCCCAAGGAAGAACCAGGACCCCGTCTTCTGGTGGAGGAGGTTGGTGTGCTTGCCCTGCCAGCCAAGCCCGGCTTGCGCGGCCAGGGGTTTCTCCATCACCGGTGCGCTATCGACAAAAGCCCGGTAGCCGAAATCCCCGATGGCCTTGCGAATTCGATCCGCCAACTGTTGCAGGCGTTTGCGCAGCAGCTTGTGATAATCGCGACCGAGGGCATAACGTGAAACAAATCCAAGCCTGCCATCGGCCATGACCGACCAGCTATCGGCGGCGGGCTCGGGCAAATAATCCATGCGCACGGAAATGATCCGCCGGGTTCCTGGCAGCAGCTCGCCGGGGCGGCTGCGTTTGCGACCATGCCGCGCCATCCATTCCATGCTGCCGTGGCGGTTTTCTCCCAGCCAGGCCTCAAGCCGGGCCTCGTGTTGGCCCAGGTCGGCATCGCTGATGCCGGTGGCCTGAAAACCCAGGGCCAGCGCCCAGCCCCGGATGCGGTTGGCCAGTTCGGCGTAGTCAATGTCGGCGTTGTCACTCACACGGTTATTTTCGCACAGTCCTTTATACTCTTGGCCTATGACAAGGATTCCCGAACAAGCACTCTATACCGCCGCCCAGGTCCGTGAGCTGGATCGTCGGGCGATCGAGGATGCCGGTATCGGCGGCTATCCACTCATGTGCCGAGCCGGTGAGGCAGCCTTTCGGCGTCTGCGCTTCTTCTGGCCCGGCGGCAGTGGTCGTCTGTTGGTGCTCACCGGCCCCGGCAATAACGGTGGCGATGGTTACGTGATTGCCCGGCTCGCCCTTGAAGCAGAACTGCCGGTGACCCTGGTCTCGGCAGTGGATTCCGACCGCCTCGGCGGTGACGCGGCTCGGGCCCGGGATGACTGGCTGCGGGCGGGCGGTGAGATCAGCAACTTTCAGGAGCAGCTCCCGGGGGATACCGGCCTGATCGTGGATGCCCTGCTCGGCACCGGGTTGGCGCGTCCTCCCGAGGGGCAGATCGCGACACTGGTGAATTTGGCCAATGCCCATCCGGCGCCGGTCTTTGCCGTGGACTGTCCCACTGGCCTGGATGCGGATACCGGGCAGTTGCTGGGGGATGTCGTTCGCGCTTCCCATACCTCCACATTTGTGGGCCGCAAGCGTGGCCTCCATACCGGGCAGGCCCGGGCCGTGTGTGGTCGGGTGCATTTTGAACGCCTGGATATTCCCGATGCCGTGTACCAGGGCATGACGCCGACGGCATTCCTGATCGAGCGCCAGGCGGTGGCAGCCTGCCTGAGACCACGCTCGCCGGTTGCTCACAAGGGTCGGCACGGCCATGTGGTCGTGCTCGGCGGCGATCATGGCATGGGCGGTGCGGGCATCATGGCCGCCGAGGCCGCCCTCCGCGCCGGTGCGGGCCGGGTGAGTCTGCTGACCCGCACTGAACACGTGAGCGCGGCTCTGGCTCGCGCTCCCAGTCTGCTGGTTCAGGGAATTCGTCGTCCCGCCCAGGCTCGGGCAACCCTGGCCACGGCCGATGTCCTGGTGGTCGGGCCGGGTCTTGGACAGGGGGCCTGGGGCCGGCGTCTCTGGCGGCTGGCACTGGATTCGGGGCGCCCGCTGGTGCTGGATGCCGATGGACTCAATCTGCTGGCCCGCGACGGGCGCCGGCCTCCAGCCGGCAGCATACTGACACCGCATCCGGGAGAGGCTGGACGGCTGTTGTCACAGTCCCCTGCCGAACTGGAAGCCGACCGATTCGCTGCCGTCACCGCCCTGGCCGAGCGCTACCAGGCCACGGTGGTACTCAAGGGCGCCGGCAGTCTGATCGCCGAGCCACAGGGGGTGACCCATGTCTGTGATGCCGGCAATGCGGGTATGGCGGTGGCCGGGATGGGTGACATCCTGGCGGGAATCGCGGGAGGGCTGCGGGCCCAGGGTCTGCCGGAAGGCGAGGCGGCCTGGGTCGCCACCTGGCTGCATGCCACTGCCGGCGATCTGGCCGCCCGGGAGCAGGGGCAGCGCGGCTTGCAGGCCCCGGACCTGTTGCCGGCGGTACAGCGTCTGGTTAATCCCGCTGGAGAGCGCCGATGAGTGAGCTGGAGCTTCACCTGCCCAGGGAGGAGGGTACCCAGGCCCTGGGGGCCGCACTGGCCGAGCTCTTGCCGCCCGGGGAGGGCCTGGTGATCTACCTGTCCGGCCAGTTGGGCGCTGGCAAGACCAGTCTGTGCCGCGCCTTCCTGCGTGCCCTCGGTGAGAGCGGCCCGGTCCGCAGCCCCACCTACACACTGATGGAGCCCTACGAGCCCGCCGGTCGCCGGGTCTGGCACATGGATCTCTATCGGCTTGCCGACCCGGAAGAGCTGGAGTTCATTGGCATTCGTGACATGGATGCCAGTGACCTGGTCTTGCTGGTGGAGTGGCCGGAGCGGGGACGGGGCCTGCTGCCGGAGGCGGACTGTGAGATTGCGCTCGAGCATGCGCAAGCCGGGCGACTGGCGACGCTGAAGGCCCTCGGCCCGAGGGGCGCGTCCCTGCTTGCAGGCCTGCCGTCGCGGCTTCGGGACGAGGCCGATATTGCCCTTGATAAGCCGCAATAAGAATTCTTTCTAGATAGCTATTTTTACTGAAAAAACTTGATTTTTGCCCGTCCTGTTGTATAGATTGGGGCAGACGCATCGGTTTCGACGGAGACCGGGCCCGAGTCGGACAAGGGAGTATCCCGACAATGCGAAGCTGCCGCGCCCTGCTGTCCCTGCTCATGTTGCTGACTGCCTTCCCGGCTGCCCATGCAACCGAGGTGGAGGGTGTGCGCCTGTGGGATTCGCCGGAGAGAACCCGTGTCGTCTTCGATCTGTCCGGGCCTGCGGACCATCGTCTGTTCTCCCTCTCCGAGCCGGACCGGATTGTTATCGATCTTAGCAATGCCCGTCTTTCGGACGGTTTTTCCCCCGCCGGGGATGGGGTCGTTGCCGGCATTCGCAGTGGCAAGCGGGAAAACGGTCAGTTGCGGGTAGTGCTGGATCTCGCCGAGGAGGCGCGCCCGCGCAGCTTCCTGGTTGAGCCCAATGAGCAATATGGTCATCGCCTGGTGGTGGACCTGGATCGCAAGAACAGCCGCGAACGGGCGCGGGATACGGTGCGCGAATTGCCCAATGGCGAGAGCCGTCCGGTGGTCATTGCCATTGACGCCGGTCACGGCGGCGAGGACCCGGGTGCCATCGGCCCCAGTGGCACACGCGAGAAAGATGTGGTCATGCAGATTGCGCGGCGCCTGGAGCGTTTGCTGGACGCCGAGCCGGGCATGGAACCCTTCATGATCCGGACCGGGGATTACTTTGTGTCCCTGCGCGACCGCGTCCAGCGTGCCCGTGATGCCGAGGCCGACCTGTTCATTTCCATTCATGCCGATGCCTTCAAGGACCCCCGTGCCCGCGGGGCCTCGGTCTATACCCTTTCCCAGCGTGGCGCCAGCCACGAAGCCGCCCAGTGGCTGGCCGACCGCGAGAACTCGGCCGATCTGATCGGCGGGGTCAAGCTGTCCGACAAGGACGATACCGTGGCTTCGGTGCTCATGGACTTGTCCCAGTCGGCCTCCATCAGCGCCAGTCTCGACCTCGGTGACCGCCTGATCCAGCAGATGGGGGGCAATATCCGTCTGCACAAGCGCGAAGTCATGCAGGCCGGTTTTGCCGTGCTTCGCGCCCCCGACATGCCCTCCATCCTGGTGGAGAGTGCCTTCATCTCCAACCCCCAGGAAGAGCGGCTGCTCAATCAGCGTGAATACCAGGAAAATCTCGCCCGGTACATTCTTGATGGCATCCGTGATTACTTCTGGGAAAACCCGGTGCCCGGCACCCGAATCGCGCAGATGGTCCGCAATGGGGACAGCCCGGGGCGTGAGCACCGCATCAGCCGGGGTGAAACCCTTTCCGCCATCGCCCGCAAGTACGACGTCAGCGTCAACCAGCTGCGTCAGGCCAATGACCTCAACGGCGACCGGATCCGGGTCGGCCAGGTCCTGCGCATCCCCACTTCGAGCTGAAGCCTCCTCCCGGTACAATGCCGTTTTGGCTTTGTACCGGGATTCTCATGAGCGCCAGCAAGGACACCGCCCCTAACCGCACGGCCCGTCGCCCCATTCGTGCCCTGCCACCCCAGCTGGTGAATCAGATTGCCGCCGGCGAGGTGGTGGAGCGTCCCGCCTCGGTGGTCAAGGAGCTGCTGGAAAACAGTCTGGATGCCGGTGCCCGGCGGATCACGATCGAGGTGGAGCAGGGCGGTGTGCGCCTGATTCGGGTCCGCGATGACGGTGACGGCATTGCCGCCGCCGATTTACCCCTGGCCGTGAGCAGTCATGCCACCAGCAAACTGGTGGACATGGCAGACCTGGAGCGAGTGGTGACGCTGGGCTTTCGGGGCGAGGCTCTGGCCAGTATCGCTTCAGTGGCGCGGCTCAAGCTTCGCTCTCGGACTCGCGGTGAGGAACAGGGCCATGAACTGCTGGGTGATGGCCAGGGAGGGTTCGAAGGGCCGCAGCCCACGGCCCATCCGGAAGGGACCACCGTCGAAATGCGGGACCTCTTTTTCAATACCCCGGGGCGGCGTAAGTTCCTGCGTACCGAAAGGACGGAGTTTGGTCATCTGGAAACGGTGGTCCGCCGGGTGGGACTGAGCCGTGATCATGTCGAGATCCGACTGTTACATAATGGCAAGCCGGTTTTCACCCTGCCGGCGGGGGAGGATCAGGCTGTCCGGGAACGCCGCGTGGCGGCCCTCTGTGGCCAGGCCTTTCTGGAAGAATCCTTGCATATCGAACATTCGGGCGCTGGCCTGCGTTTGCATGGCTGGGTGGCACGCCCCAGCTTTTCCCGCAGCCAGCCCGATCTGCAGCATTTTTTCGTCAACGGCCGCATGGTCCGCGATCGCCTGGTGGCTCACGCCATCCGCCAGGCCTACCGCGATGTGCTCTATGGCCAGCGTCATCCGGCCTATGTGCTCCATCTTGAGCTGGATCCGGCGCTGGTGGATGTCAACGCCCATCCCCAGAAACATGAAGTGCGTTTCCGCGAACAGCGCCTGGTCCATGATTTTCTCTTCCGCACCCTGCACGAGGTGCTGGCCGAGACCCGGGCCGGTCAGGACGCCGGTCCGGCAGCGCCCGCGCCCCTGGCGCCGTCCCCGGGGCAGGCGGGCGAGTCCGACCCGCCGCCACGCCAGGCCGGTATCGGTCTGGGCCTGCCGGGTGGGGCGGCAAGGGGCAATGGCGGGGCCGGCCGGGCCTATTCCGAGCCGCCGCCCTTTGAAATGAGCCATCGCATCCAGGAGCCCGATCCGGCCCCGACTACAAGCGACAGCGATTCGGTGCCGCCGCTCGGATTCGCCCTGGCCCAGTTGCACGGCGTTTATATCCTCTCTCAAAGCGCTGATGGCCTGGTGGTGGTGGACATGCATGCGGCTCATGAGCGCATTGTCTATGAGCGCATGAAGCGGGAGTTCGATGCCGGCTCCGTGGCCAGTCAGCCCTTGCTGGTGCCGGTGGAGTTGCCGGTCTCCCAACGGGAAGCGGATCTGGCCGAGGAGGGGCGCGAGGACTTTGCCAGCCTGGGTCTGGAGGTGGATCGCGCCGGCCCGGAGCTGTTGATGATTCGCCAGATCCCGATCCATCTGCGTAACAGCGATCCGGTGCAACTGCTTCGGGATCTACTCTCCGATCTCTCAGTCCATGGCCGTAGCGGGCGATTGCGGGAGTCTGTGGATGAGGTCCTGTCGACCATGGCCTGCCACGGTTCGGTGCGCGCCAATCGTCGTCTCACGGTGGAGGAAATGAATGCCTTGCTGCGGGATATGGAGCGCACCGAGCGCAGCGGGCAATGCAATCATGGACGCCCGACCTGGTTCCGGCTGAGCATGGACGAGCTGGACAAATTGTTCCTGCGCGGGCAGTGACCGGATCAATCAGAGGCTCCTGCTGCCAATGACCGACTCGACGCCCGCTCCCATTGTCTGCCTGATGGGCCCCACCGCCAGCGGCAAGACCGATCTGGCGGTAGCCCTGGTCGAGGCAGGGCCGTTCGAGATCATCAGCGTGGATTCGGCGTTGGTCTATCGCGGCATGGATATCGGCACCGCCAAGCCCGGCCCTGAAGTACTGGCCCGCGCCCCCCATCGCCTGATTGATTTCCTGGACCCTGCCGAGCCCTATTCGGCCGCCCGATTTCGGGACGATGCCCGCCGTGAGATTGAGGACATCCAGCGCGCCGGTCGTATTCCGCTGCTGGTGGGCGGAACCATGCTGTACTACCGCGCCCTGCTGCGGGGACTGGCGGACCTCCCCGATGCCGACGAGGCCGTCCGGGCCCGCCTGGAAGAGGCGGCAGAGGCGCAGGGCTGGGCGGCGTTGCATCAGCGCCTGGCGACCATTGACCCGCCGGCGGCTGCGCGCATTCACCCCAATGACCCCCAGCGCATCCAGCGGGCCCTGGAGGTCTATGAGCTTACCGGCCGCCCGTTGACGGAACTTCAGCGCGAGGCAGCCGTCCGAGACTGTCCCTGGCCGGTGGTCCGTCTGGGTCTGATGCCGGATGATCGGGCCTGGCTGCATGAGCGCATTGCCCGTCGCTTTCGGCTGATGATGGACCAGGGGCTGGTGGAGGAAGTGGCGGCCCTGCGGGCCCGTGGTGATCTTGATCTGTCCACCCCCGCCTTGCGTGCGGTGGGTTATCGCCAGATCTGGGAATACCTGTCGGGACGCGGGACCCTTGAAGAGGCAGTTAATCGGGGGATTGTCGCCACGCGACAGCTCGCCAAGCGCCAGATCACCTGGATGCGGGCGGAGCCGGAACTCAATGTGATTGCCTGTGATCGACCGCGGCCCTGCGAGGCACTCCGGGCGATCCTTGACGAGGCCTTGCCGGGTGTCTTTTGATGACATGTGGATGGGCTTCGTAGTCAGAGATGCTGTGATAGACTGAACGCCGCAGGATCGGGCCGATTTGGCCGGTCCGCCATAGCCCTGAGAGTCCCGGCCTCGGGTGGCGGCAGTTTCCTGAGAGCCTCGGAGGAGGCTCCCCAATAATAAGACCTCGAAGGAGACGTTAAGATGGCCAAGGGGCAGTCGCTTCAGGAACCGTTTCTCAATACCCTGCGCAAGGAAAAGATTCCGGTGTCCATTTATCTGGTTAACGGCATCAAGCTGCAGGGGCAAATCGATTCCTTTGATCAATTCGTCATTCTGCTGAGAAACAGCATTAATCAGATGGTCTACAAGCATGCCATCTCCACCATCGTGCCGGCCCGTAATGTGCGCATGAATGGCAATGGGGAAGGTGATGACTGATGCTGTCGGGTCGCTTTGCGGCCCGTGCATGACCCGGCTTGGCGTCATCCAGGCGGATGACGCGGAGGTGTTGATTGTTTGAACGTCCCGAAGCAGGCCATCGCGCCCTGCTGATTCATGTGGATCTTGGTCCCGCCGCGGATACCGATGCCCTGTCCGAGTTTCGCGAACTGGCCTGGTCGGCCGGCGCGGAGGTGCTTGAGGTCCTGACGCATAGCCGTTCCAGCCCAGATCCCCGTTATTTTGTCGGCGGTGGCAAGGCGGAAGAGATCGCCGAGGCGGTGGAATTTCACAAGGCCGATCTGGTTCTTGTCAATCACCATCTGTCTCCCAGCCAGGAGCGCAACCTGGAGGCCCGCCTCAAGTGCCGGGTGCTGGACCGGACCGGCCTGATTCTGGATATCTTCGCCCAGCGCGCCCAGACCCACGAGGGCAAGTTGCAGGTGGAGCTGGCGCAGTTGACCCACCTCTCCACCCGCCTGGTGCGGGGCTGGACCCACCTGGAGCGGCAAAAGGGCGGTATTGGTCTGCGCGGGCCCGGTGAGACCCAGCTGGAAATGGACCGTCGCATGATCGGTCAGCGAATCAAGCAGGTCTCCCGGCGGTTGGACAAGGTCCGCAAGCAGCGGGATCAGGGCCGTCAGGGCCGCAAACGCCGGGAAGTCACCACCGCCTCCCTGGTGGGATACACCAACGCCGGCAAGTCCACCCTGTTCAATCGCCTGACCGAGGCGGAGGTCTATCAGGCGGATCAATTATTCGCGACCCTCGACCCAACCCTGCGCCACCTGCCGGTGCCGGGCGGCAGCGAGACGGTACTGGCGGATACGGTGGGGTTTATCCGTCATCTGCCCCACGACCTGGTGGCTGCCTTCCGCTCCACACTGCAGGAAACCCGGGATGCCGATCTGCTGCTGCACGTGATTGACGTGGCCGATCCGGAACGCCAGGAGCGGATTGAGACGGTGGACGAGGTGCTGGACGAGATTGGCGCCGGTGATGTGCCCCAGTTGCTGGTATTCAACAAGATCGATCTCACCGACAAAACGGTCGGGGTCGAGCGGGACGCCGACGGTGTGATCCGTGCGGTCCGCGTATCGGCCGCCACTGGTGAGGGTATGGACCTGCTGCTGGCGGCAGTGGCCGAGCGACTGGCCGGTCGGGAACTGGATGGATGGGTCCGACTGGGTCCGAGCCAGGGCCGGCTGCGGGCCAGGCTCTATGCCCTGGATGCGGTCCACGACGAGTCACCCACTTCGGCGGGCGATATCGACCTCCACTTGCGGTTATCGGAAAGTGTTTACCAGAAGCTTGCGCGGGAGGAGGGTTTACCCCGGCCGCGCGGCCTGGACGAGGCCGAGGCGTCAGCGGCACTGCCGGCCTCGCATTGAATTGCCTTGCCCGGGTGCGCCCGGGCTCCGTAAAATAGGCCCTCTTTTTTTGCCCCCGTGGCCGACGGCTGCTGGCAGTCGGCGGCGGGGTTATTTTTCCAGTCGAGGAATTCGCCAATGGCTTGGAATGAACCCGGTAAAAACCGTGACCCGTGGGGTGGCCCCCGTGGGAACAACGGCTCGGGAAAGGGCGGTGGAGAACAGGGTCCGCCCGATCTCGACGAGGTCTTTCGCAACCTGAAGCAGCGCCTTTTCGGTGGCGGCAGTGGCAGCGGCGGTGGCCGCGGCAATAGCGGAGGCGGCGGACAAGTGCCCAGCGCGCCCATGGTGGGCCTGGTGGCGGCCGCCCTGCTGGTGATCTGGCTGTTGTCCGGTTTTTACACCGTGGACGATGCCGAGCGCGGCGTGGTCTTGCGCGTGGGTGCCTACGAGCGCACCGAAGGGCCCGGTCTGCACTGGCGCATCCCCTGGCCGGTGGAAACCGTGGAGCGGGTCAACGTCAATGAAATCCGCCGTTTCAACTATCGCTCCCGCATGCTGACCAAGGACGAAAACATCGTCGAGGTCGACCTCAACGTTCAGTATCGCGTGGGTGATTCCGGCGCCTTGAGCGAATTGGCGGAACGCCTGATGGGAGCGGCCGATATCCGTGACCGCGAAGTCCGCGTGGAAGACGTGGACGAGCTTGAAGAGGTCAACGGTGAAGTGCCCGAGGAGCTCGAGGACGCCGACATGGATCTGGAGGATGGCCTGGGTGGTCGCGATATCACCTGTGTCTACACCTATCCGGATTACGACAACGGTGGCGAGGAGGCAGAATTGGGCCCCGAGGCGGCCGGCCCCCAGACCGTTCGCGAACCCGCCCACAACTACCTGTTCAATGTAGAGCGCCCCGACGAGACCCTGAATGAGGTCACCGAAAGTGCGGTGCGCGAAGTGGTGGGTAACACCATCATGGGCTGTGTGCTGATCGGTGAGGGACGTAGCTTCCTGGAGCTGACCACGCACCTGTCGGTTCAGGAGACCCTGAATCGTTACGGCGCGGGTATCGAAGTGACCCAGGTCAACCTGCAGGACGTCAACTTCCCCGAGGCCGTGCAGCCGGCGGTGGAAGACGCCATCAAGGCTCGTGAGGACCGGGAGCGTCTGATGCTGGAGGCCGAGGCCTATCGAAATGATGTGGTGCCCCGTGCCCGCGGTGCCGCGGCGCGTGAGATTGAAGAAGCCCGCGCCTATCTCGCCCGGGTGGTGGATCGGGCGGACGGTGATGCCTCCCGTTTCTCCCAGTTGGTGACCGAATACCAGCTTGCCCCCGAGGTGACCCGAGAGCGTCTCTATCTGGAGACCATGGAAGACGTCCTCGGCCGCACGCCCAAGGTCATTATCGACCAGTCGGAAGGTAGCAATAATCTGCTTTACCTGCCTATGGACAAGCTGCTGCAACGGCATGGCGCGCGCAGCGAGGGAGATTCCGGCAACAGTGACGGCGAACGCCGCCAGACTGAAAGCGATGAACCCCGTTTCCGGGAAGGCCTGCGTAGCCGAGGAGGTCGCCGATGAACCGCTGGATTACTCCCATACTGGTCATTCTGGCCCTGGCCATTTTCGTCGGCTCCCAGTCGGTCTTCATCGTGGATGAGCGTGAGGCCGTGGTGAAGTTGCGCTTCGGCGAGATGGTGGCCGAAAACTATGAACCGGGGCTGCATTTCAAGCTGCCCTTCGCAGAGCGTGTGCTCAAGTTCGAGCGCCGTATCCTGACCCTGGACCACCGCCCGGAGCGGTTCCTTACTCAGGAGCGCAAGAACGTTCTGGTGGATTTCTTCGTCAAATGGCGAATCGAGGATGCCGGTGATTTCTATCGGGCCACCCGGGGTGATATGAATCGTGCCCGGGAACGGATGCTGGAAATCTCCAGAGCCGGGATCCGGAATGAGTTCGCGCGCCGCACGGTGGAAGACGTGATCGCCGCCGAGCGGATGGAAATGATGCGCCTGATGGTGGATCGCGGTCGTGATGCGGCCTCGGCCCTTGGTGTTACCATTGTGGATTTCCGAATCAAGCAGATCGAGCTGCCTGATGACGTGACCCAGTCGGTCTTCGACCGAATGATCAAGGAGCGTCGCCGGGATGCCACACTGCTCCGCGCCCAGGGCGAGGAAGGGGCTGAGCGGATCCGTGCCGATGCCGACCGTCAGCGTGAAGAAATCCTCGCGGATGCCTACCGGCGGGCAGAGGAACTTCGTGGTGAAGGTGATGCTCGCGCTACCGAGATCTATGCTGCCGCCTATGAGGTGGACCGTGAGTTCTTCTCCTTCTACCGTAGCCTGGTGGCCTATCGCCGTGCGATCGGGCAGGAGGATCAGGACATCATGGTCCTGGAGCCGGACAGCGAGTTCTTCCGCTATTTCAAGCATATGATCCCGGAGGACTGAGTCCGCACAGTCCTCCCTGTTCCGCCACCGGCCGCCTTCGTGCGGCCGGTGGCCTGTTTGTGTGCGGCAAGGGTTCCTGGTCATGCCAGCGACCCCTGTCTGCCTGAGCCATCCCCGGCGCTGGTCGGGGTTTCGGACGAGAGCCATGACTGCCACAGAACGCTGGTTGCTGCCTGCCGGAGTCGAGGAAGTCCTGCCGCCAAGAGCCTGGCGGCTGGATGCCATGCGTCGCCGTCTCCTGGATCTGTACTGGTCCTGGGGCTACGACCTGATGTTCCCTCCCTTCGTGGAGTACCTGGAGTCCCTGCTGACGGGTAATGCCCACGATCTGGACCTGCAGACCTTCAAGGTGATGGACCAACTCAGTGGCCGCCTGCTGGGGATACGCGCCGACATGACGCCCCAGGCGGCCCGCATTGATGCTCATGTGATCAATTGCCAGGGACCGACCCGGCTCTGCTACATGGGCACGGTGCTGCGGGCACGGCCGGAAGGGGTGTCCACATCACGCAGCCCCCTGCAGATAGGTGCCGAATTGTTCGGCCATCGCGGCGAGGCCAGCGATATCGAAGTGGTTCGCCTGATGCTCGAGACCCTGCGGGTGGCCGGTGTCGAGGGTCTCACGCTGGACCTTGGGCATGTGGGCATCTACCGCAATCTGGCCGCTCAGGCAGGTCTTGAGGGCGAGGCGGAACGAGAGCTGTTCGAGCCCCTGCGCCGAAAGGCCGTGGGCGAGTACCATCAGGCTCTGGCCGAACTACCACTGGGTGAGGACCATCGGGCCCAATTGGCGGCCCTGGTCGAACTTCATGGTGGCGACGAGGTATTGGCCCAGGCCCGTGAGCGGCTGAGCGATGCCGGCAGTGAGGTTGAGGCAGCGCTGGATCGACTGGAAACTGTGGCGGAACGGGTTCAGGCCTGTTACCCGGCCCTGTCCATTCATTTTGATCTGGCCGAGCTTCACAGTTACAACTATGAAAACGGGCTGGTTTTTGGTGCCTTTCATCCGGCGCATGGTCAGGCCCTGGCTCGGGGCGGGCGTTATGACGGTATCGGCGAGGCCTTCGGCCGTGCGCGGCCGGCAACCGGTTTCAGTGCCGATCTCAAGGCCCTGATGGCCTGTGTCCCGGACAGCAATGAGGGTGAGCGGCCAAAGGGTGGGGTGTTGGCGCCTGCCGAGGAGGACGCCGCCCTGGAAGAGGCCATCGCCGGCTTGAGGGCCCAGGGTGAGCGGGTCTTGCGGGAGTTGCCGGAGACTGAATTTGAGGCCGATGGTCACGGTTGTGATCGTCGGCTGGTGCGCAGGGGCGGCCACTGGGAAGTGGTTGCACTGGATTAAGTCCGCCCGCGACTGCGGGCCTGATCAAACACGGGAATCATAATGGGCAAGAATGTCGTCGTCGTGGGTACCCAGTGGGGTGATGAAGGCAAGGGCAAGGTCGTCGACCTGCTCACGGATCGGGTCGAGGTAGTGGCCCGTTTCCAGGGCGGCCACAATGCCGGCCATACCCTGGTCATCGACGGCAAGAAGACCGTTCTGCACCTGATTCCGTCGGGCATTCTGCGGGAAGGAGTGACCTGCATGATCGGCAATGGGGTGGTCTTGCATCCCGAGTCCCTGCTGGAAGAGCTCCAGACCCTGGAGGATGAAGGCGTCCCCGCCCGTGAGCGTCTTCGCATCAGCCCCGCCTGTGCCCTGATTCTGCCCTCCCATGTGGCTCTGGATCAGGCTCGGGAGCGAGCCCGCGGTGCCCGTGCCATTGGCACAACCGGCCGCGGCATCGGACCCGCTTATGAAGACAAGGTCGCCCGTCGCGCCCTGCGCGTCTCCGACCTCTTTCACCGGGAGCGCTTCGCCGCCAAGCTGGGCGAAGTGCTGGACTACCACAACTTCGTGCTTCAGCACTTTTTCAATGCCGAACCGGTGGATTTCCAGCAATGCCTGGAAAGCTACCTGAAGATGAGCGAAACCCTCGAGCCCATGGTCTGCGATGTCACCGATCTTCTGCATCAGGCCCATGAATCCGGCGGCAACGGTCTTTACGAGGGTGCCCAGGGCTCGCTGCTGGACATCGACTTGGGGACCTATCCCTTCGTGACTTCGTCCAACACCACCGCCGGCGGCGCCGCTACCGGCACCGGCCTGGGCCCGCGCTACTTCGATTACGTGCTCGGCATCGTCAAGGCCTATACCACTCGCGTCGGCGCCGGTCCTTTCCCCACCGAGTTGTCCGACGAGATGGGCCAGCATCTGGCAAAGCGTGGCCATGAATTTGGCGCCACCACCGGTCGGCCTCGCCGCTGTGGCTGGTTCGACGCCGTCTCCCTCAAGCGCTCGGTGATCAACAATTCCGTCTCCGGCCTCTGTATCACCAAGCTGGATGTTCTGGATGGCCTGGAAACGCTCCGCATCTGCGTCGGCTACCGCACCGAACACGGCGAGCGCAGCACCCCGCCCCTGGGTGCCGAAGGTTTCGATGAATGCGAACCCATCTACGTGGAAATGCCCGGCTGGAGCGAGAACACTTTCGGCATTACCGAACTGGACCAGCTCCCCGAAGCAGCCCGTAACTACCTCAAGCGCATTGAGGAACTGGTGGGTGTGCCCATCGACATCATTTCCACCGGCCCGGATCGCGCCGAAACCATCCTTCTTCGCCATCCCTTCGACTGAACAATCGGCACTCGCGCAGACCCATGGAAACTCAGCCTCGGCCTCCCGCTCCCACGGGAGGCCAACTCGCTCCACCAGGCCCCCGAAACTACACGCCTCCCCAAGCCACACCCATGACCCGCCGTAGGAACGGATTTATCTGCGGTCATCGGTTCTGATAACCATGGACCATTACTGATTACCAATGAAGCCGAGGCAGGATGCTTCGGATAAGACCAGCGATAACGGTGTGATTGTGGCTGTTGAAGGGAGCTTCAATGAGGCCGAGGCAGGATGCCTCGGATAAGACCGGCCAGCATGCGCAGCGGTCCGGCCATGCGACTGCTTCAATGAGGCCGAGGCAGGATGCCTCGGATAAGCCCCGCTAACGCGGAGGCGATTGCTGAACCCTCCCCGCTTCAATGAGGCCGAGGCAGGATGCCTCGGATAAGGTGGGGAGGGTCGGATGGTAGGAAAAGCGAAGCACCGGCTTCAATGAGGCCGAGGCAGGATGCCTCGGATAAGATGTTTCAGCGAATGATGAGCTTGTTTGGTGGCGGCATGCTTCAATGAGGCCGAGGCAGGATGCCTCGGATAAGCTGGTACTGGCAGGCTGGAGCTGGAGCTGGACCGGCGCTTCAATGAGGCCGAGGCAGGATGCCTCGGATAAGCCCGACCATGACTGACTGGATAACACACGAAGGAACCGCTTCAATGAGGCCGAGGCAGGATGCCTCGGATAAGCTGACGCTAGAGCATTATCTGCGCGCCTTGAAGGTGCTTCAATGAGGCCGAGGCAGGATGCCTCGGATAAGGCATGGTACCCCGAGAGAAGGTGGAAGAGTTCCGCGAGCTTCAATGAGGCCGAGGCAGGATGCCTCGGATAAGGATGCTCAGGTGCGCCAGGTCAGGGTGCCCGGAATCGGCTTCAATGAGGCCGAGGCAGGATGCCTCGGATAAGCAAGAGTCGGTGACGGATTACCGGCTGCGGAAAATGCTTCAATGAGGCCGAGGCAGGATGCCTCGGATAAGCGGACCTGATCGTTATCGGGGCCAGGCCAGCGATGGGGCTTCAATGAGGCCGAGGCAGGATGCCTCGGATAAGCGGACGGCGGAAGGCTCAAGCTCTGGCGCAATGACAAGCTTCAATGAGGCCGAGGCAGGATGCCTCGGATAAGAGCATGTCGCCGGTTCGACCCCGGCCACCTGCCCCAGCTTCAATGAGGCCGAGGCAGGATGCCTCGGATAAGCCCAGCAGACCGAAGACCTGATCGATGCTCTGGTCGCTTCAATGAGGCCGAGGCAGGATGCCTCGGATAAGGATAGCTCGTAACCTCCCAGGGATCGCCGTCCCGCAGCACGCTTCAATGAGGCCGAGGCAGGATGCCTCGGATAAGGGCGCGGGGGTATGCGGGAACCATTGATCTGTGCCATGGCTTCAATGAGGCCGAGGCAGGATGCCTCGGATAAGGGCCCGTGGGGTCGCCCGTGTCTCCGAGTCGATGGTGTTGCTTCAATGAGGCCGAGGCAGGATGCCTCGGATAAGGACCCGAGGGGTGAGGTATGAAAGCGATCGCGAACTTGCTTCAATGAGGCCGAGGCAGGATGCCTCGGATAAGTATTGGCTGGGTCGCCATGCCAGATAGACACAGTGCAGCTTCAATGAGGCCGAGGCAGGATGCCTCGGATAAGTGCTGCTTCCAAAAGCCTTGCAGCGCCTAGAGTGTGCCGGTTGGTTGCGAGGGGTGCAAGTAGCAGGGCCATGGTGAGCCTCCTTTCCCCCATGTGGTCCCCGTGGGGGTGATGTAACTGCCTGATTGTTAAAGATCTATGTTGATTCGAGCGCTGCCCGAGGGTCTTGTGCCACTGGAGCGTTCGTTTTCGCCGGGCGAGGTGCTTACATCGGCGGCCCTAGACGATTATAGGTTCCTTTTCAACTGTCTCATAAGGTTTGCCGAGACTGACCACTTTGGGTGGAATGCGTTCGGCGGGGCCCATGTCCATGGTGATGACATGGTCTTCCACGTGATTGATGATGCCGTCGAGCAGGGCAACCATCTCCGCATGCGCCTTTTCATTGAGGCGGCACTGGAATATGGATAGTTGCAGCCATTCGCCGTAGCCGTGCATCAGACGGAATACCCGGCGCCATCGTTTCTGGTCCGATATGTCGTAGGCGACGATGTAGAGATGTTCATCCATGCCTGTCACCTTGTCGTGAAGTGGGGGAAATCAGGCAGCTCGCCCAGCAGGAACCTGCCCAGCAGCCTTGCCTGCAGTTCCAGCAGCCGCCGGTAACTGACACGATAGCCGAACAATGGGTGGGTGATTTCCTGCATCATTCGGCGTTCGAAGGTGGCAATGAAGCGCTTTCGTCCGGCTGGCGTCAGGTTGACGGCATCACCGGCACGAATGAAATCGCCGGGCCGGACTTCGCCGTTGTTGATGGCCGTAAGTACAGCCGAGTCGGCGATCAGGGGGCGGAAGGGTTCCATCATGTCCAAGGCCAGGGCCGGGCGGCCATATCGGGGCTCATGGAAGAAGCCCAGGTAGGGGTCGAATCCCACGGCCGAGAGCGTGACGGCCCATTGCCGGCTCAGCAGGGCATAGGCATAGGAGAGCAGGGCATTGACCGGGTCGGCCGGCGGACGGCGATTGCGCCGCCGGAAGTCGAAGCTCATCTGGTCCGGCTCCCGCTTGGCAGATTTGATCAGCATCGGCAGGCCACCGAAATAGGCGGCCCCCGCCGCACCCTCGACGCCCAGCAGGCTGTTCAGATCCCGGCTTCGCCGCGCCTTGTCGGCCAGGCGCCGGAGATCGGTCAAGCGGTCTTTATTGTCCTCGTCACTGCGCCAGTTACGGCGCATCAGGGTCCGGCAGTTCTGTATCTTGGACCGGACCAGTCCCCGGGCGATACGGAGCCGAATCTGGGGATCATCGGCGGCTCTAAACTGGGCGCGGCGAAGTTCGATGTTCTTGTGGCCGGTGCCTTGGCTATGGCCGAGAAACCAGCCCCCGTAACTGTGCCAGGTGACGGGGATTTCGCGCGCCATCAGTTCATGCAGGGTGGGTGTGGTTACCGAGATCCTGCCCATCAGTACCAGTTGGGAGACTTCCCTGATTCGAGCAGTCTTGGTGGGCTGGTCCTTCACCTCGATGCGCAGGATCTCCCCTTCCTTGCGAACAGTACCCGCCGGCGCCTGCACATACAGGGGAAGTGCTTCCTCCCGGTGCACCGCCAGTGGCCGGATGTTGATGTTATCCAGCTTGAGGAAATTGACTTCGTCCGGCAGGCAGATAGGTGCCAGGGAACAGCGGGGGCACTTGGGGCTGTCTTCCAGCGGCGGCGGAATCTGCCCACCCTTGGCCACCAAACGCAGGCCGTTGATGGCCGACAGAGTCTGGCGCCGGAGGTCGTCGTCGAAAGGGATGGTGACCCGTTCCCTGGAACCCGTGAAATACAGAATGCCCTCCGGGCATTCGTAGCCGTGTTCTTCCAGAATCAGACCCTGGACACAGACCTGGATCCGCTCCGGATCCCAGGCACCCTTGGATCGATGCGGGCGCTTGCCCTGCTTGTAATCCACGGGCCGGACGATACCGCCTTCCCCTTCCACCAGGTCCATTTTGGCGATCAGGCCCAGCCGATCCGAGGAGAGGGTGACCGAACGGGCGTGAATGCGGTCGTCGTCCGTTGCTTCGCCGGCCTGGGGCAGGCTGCCGCCGGCCTTGTCCACCCGCCGGTGCTGGTAGCGGCCGCGAACGGTGTCGCTGCTGTCCGCCCACTCACCCTGCACCCATTCCAGATAGGCCAGGCGCGGGCAGTAGCTGTATTCGTTTACCATCCGCGCCGGAATCAGCGGCTCGTCCCCGACTCGCGGCGGGATGGGCAAGGGGAGTTCTTGCTGGTTCAGAAGCACGGCAACCTCCCTGGCCGGCATTCCTTGCCCTTCAGTGTAGTCGGTGGAGGCAGCGTCGGCTGTTCGTTAGCCGGCGGGATGACGGCGTGTACAGTATGTAATACAATTAGTGTGACTAAATGTGTTATGGAGGTGGATAGGATGCTGAATGTGCGTCTGCCGCAAGATCTGGAAGCTCGACTGGAGGCAGAGGCCCGACGCAGCCAACGGTCACGCTCGGCGCTGGTCCGGGACGCCATCGGGGCATATCTGGCCGAGCGAGAGCGCCAGCGTTTCATGGAGGCCATGGGCCGGGCGGCCAGGGCTGTTGGCGATGATGCGTCTTCGGCCCGGGAATCCCGCGAAATGGCCGAGGCATTTCTGGACCTGGAAAACGAGGTCTCCGAGCCGCCTGGAGAGTATGACGCGGGAGACCCGTGGTGGCGGTAAGTCCGCGTCTGGGAGAGGTCTGGGTAGCCCGTCTCAACCCGAATCAAGGACGCGAGATCGGCAAGGTTCGGCCCGTTGCCGTGCTGCAGGCTGACGAGCTGACGGAGGCCGGGTTGCCCACGGTATTGGTGGCGCCGCTCACCACTCAGCGCCATGAGGACGCCAGCTTGCTCCGAATTGAAGTGACACCACGAGACCGTCTTCTGAAAGCCTCCTATGTCTGCGCCGAGCATCTGCGTGCCATCGACCGCAATCGCCTGGGCGAGGGACCGTTGACGCGCCTGACGCCCGTGGAGTTGAGACGGGTTCAGCGGGCGCTGCGGGGTTGCCTGGCCATG
>NZ_JAYGII010000024.1:0-39627 GCF_034931365.1 Natronospira elongata | reverse complement strand
TAGACCCCTAGGCCTGAAGCTGGCAGCCCGCTAGCAGGAAACGGTACGGCCCAATGATGATAGCTCAGGAGCCTGTGGCCCGGAGGGAGCGTTTGGCGGGATCGTAGGCAAGGTTGGGGGCTAGCCAGCGCTCGGCTTCCTCCAGTGTCCAGCCCTTGCGTTCGGCATAGTCCTGGACCTGATCTCGGTCGATATTGCCGAGGCCGAAATAACGGGATTCGGGATGCGCGAAGTAGAAGCCCGAGACGGAGGCCCCTGGATCCATGGCATAGTTCTCCGTCAGGCGCATACCGGTGCGTCGCTCGGCATCCAGCAACGTCCACAGCGTGCCTTTCTCGCTGTGTTCGGGGCAGGCCGGGTAGCCGGGCGCCGGACGTATGCCCTGGTAGCGCTCACGAATCAGCGACTCATTGTCCAGTGTCTCCCCCGATGCGTATCCCCACAGTCGAGTCCGCACCTCCCGGTGTAGATACTCGGCGAAGGCCTCGGCCAGCCGATCCCCAAGGGCCTCGATCATGATGGCGTTGTAGTCGTCCCCGGCGGCCTTATAGGCCTGGCTGCGCTCGCTCACCTCCGGCCCGGCGGTCACTGCAAAGCCGCCGAACCAATCACCTCGGCCGGGCGGGGCGATGAAATCGGCCAGACAGAGATAGGGTTTGCCCGATGGGCGCTCGGATTGCTGGCGGAGAAAATGGAATCGGCACTGTTCCTGATCGCTCCCTTCCTCTGTCAGGACCCGCACATCGTCGCCGGCGCGTTCGGCCGGAAACAGGCCCACGACACCGCGCGGGCTGAGCCACTGCTCCTCCTCGATCCGATCGAGCATGGCTCGGGCCTCGTCCAGCAGTTGCCGGGCCGTTCCCCCCTTCTCCGGGTCATCGAGTATGCGGGGGTAACTGGCCTTGAGCTGCCAGGCATGGAAAAAGGGCGTCCAGTCGATGTATTCGCGCAAGGTGGCGACATCGGGACGAATGTCATGGAGGCCGGGCTGAGCGGGTCGCTGTGGCGACCAGCCGCGATCCGGCTCAAAGCGCCGTTGGCGCGCCTTCTCCAGCGGCAGCAGGCGACGGCGACTGTCCTTGCGGGCACGTTTCTCCCGGAGACGGGCCTGTTCGGCGGCCACTTCGTCCACGAAGCCACCCCGTTGCTCACGGTTCAACAACCGGGAGACCACCCCCACGGCCCGCGAGGCATCCTTGACGTGAACCACCGGCGCCCCGTACTCAGGCGCCACCCGCAATGCGGTATGGGTGGGCGAGGTGGTGGCACCACCGATGAGCAGGGGCAGACGGAAGTCCTGCCGTTCCATTTCCGCAGCGACCCGGCTCATTTCATCCAGGGACGGTGTAATCAGGCCGGACAGGCCGATGATATCCACCTCGTGCTTTCGGGCCTCGTCCAGGATCTTTTCGGCCGGTACCATGACCCCAAGGTCTATCACTTGGTAATTGTTGCACTGCAGAATGACGCCGACGATGTTCTTGCCAATGTCGTGGACATCGCCCTTGACGGTTGCCATCAGCACCTTGCCCTTGGCCCCTTCACGATCGTCTTTCTCAGCTTCAATATAGGGAATCAGCCAGGCCACCGCCTTTTTCATCACCCGGGCGGATTTGACCACCTGGGGCAGAAACATCCGGCCCGAGCCAAACAGGTCGCCCACCACGTTCATGCCATCCATGAGCGGGCCTTCGATCACATCCAGGGGATGGCTGGCCGCCTGACGGGCTTCTTCCACATCTGCCTCAATGTGCTCGACAATGCCGTGGACAAGGGCGTGTTCCAGGCGTTTGTCCACGTCCGCCTCGCGCCAGGCATGGTTGACCTTTTCCCGCTTGCCCTGACCACGGTAGTCGTCGGCAATCTCAAGCAGACGCTCGGTGGCATCCGGGCGGCGGTTGAGAATGACATCCTCCACCCGTTCTCGCAGTTCGGCCGGGATGTCCTCATACACCGTCAGCTGCCCGGCATTGACGATGGCCATATCCAGGCCCGCCTGGATGGCGTGGTAGAGAAAGACCGAGTGCATGGCTTCGCGAACGGGATTGTTGCCACGAAAGGAAAAGGAGACATTGGACAGGCCGCCGGACGTGAATACACCGGGCAGTTCCTGCTTGATCCGCCTGACCGCCTCGATGAAGGCCACCCCGTAGTCGTTGTGCTCTTCGATGCCGGTGGCCACGGCAAAGATATTGGGGTCGATGATGATGTCATTGGGCGCAAAACCGGCCTCTTCGGTGAGCAGCTTCACCGCCCGCCTGGCAATGGCCACCTTATGATCAACCGTTTCCGCCTGACCATCCTCATCAAAGGCCATCACCACCACGGCCGCACCATAGCGGCGAACCAGCCGCGCCTGATGAAGAAATTCCGCTTCCCCCTCCTTGAGGCTGATGGAGTTGACCACCGCCCGGCCCTGTACGCATTGCAGGCCCGCCTCGATTACCTCCCACTTTGAGGAATCGATCATGATCGGTACCCGTGCGATATCCGGTTCGGTCGCGATCAGATCGAGGAAGCGGCGCATGCATTCAACGCCGTCAAGCAGCCCGTCATCCATATTGATGTCTATGATCTGGGCGCCGCCCTCCACCTGTTGCCGTGCCACTTCCAGGGCCGTCTCGTAGTCTTCGGCCTCGATCAGTTTGCGGAAACGGGCCGAGCCTGTGACATTGGTGCGCTCACCGACATTGACGAAGCCCGTCTCCGGTCCCACCAGCAGCGGTTCCAGTCCGGACAGCCGCAGGCGGAATACCGTTTCATCACCCTGGTACCGCTCGTCCAGCATCAGGCAACACTCCGTTCTTTTCCTGTCAGCGGCCGCGGTGGTTTGTCAGCAACCGCCGCCGCGATTTGTCGAATATGTTCCGGGGTGGTGCCGCAACATCCACCAATGATGTTGACCAGCCGACTCTCGCCCCACTCGGCGATCAGCTCGGCCATGGTCTCCGGGTCTTGATCGTACTCACCGAGATCATTGGGCAGCCCGGCATTGGGATGGGCGCTGACGGCCACATCGGCAACCCGGCCGAGTTCGGCCACATACTGACGCAGTTGTTCTGCACCCAGGGCACAATTGAGGCCCACGCTGAAGGGGCGGGCGTGCATCACGCTGTGCCAGAACGCCTCGACCGTCTGACCCGACAGGGTGCGGCCGCTGGCGTCGGTGATCGTGGCCGAGATCATTACCGGCCAGCGACGGCCACGGGCTTCGAATGCCTCATCCAGGGCAAACAGGGCAGCCTTGGCATTGAGGGTGTCGAAGATGGTTTCCACCATGATCAGATCCACGCCCCCCTCGATCAGGCCATCAATGGCCTCGGCATAGGTGCTCACCAGATCGGGGAAGCGGACATTGCGCTTGGCCGGATCATTGACATCTGGCGAGATCGAGGCGGTCTGGTTGGTTGGCCCGAGTACACCGACTACCCAGCGATCATGGCCTGTAGCCGATGCCACTTCATCGGCCGCGGCCCGTGCCAGTTCCGCACCCACCCGATTGATCTCATGGCTCAGGTCTTCAAGGCCGTAGTCGGCCTGGGAGATGCGGTTGGCATTAAAGGTGTTGGTTTCAATGAGCTCGGCACCGGCTTCGAGATAATCCCGGTAAAGCTGCTGGATTTTTTCCGGCTGGGTCAGGTTGAGCAGATCATTATTGCCTGCCAGTTCGCTGGGGTGATCCCGGAAGCGCACACCCCGAAACGCGGCCTCGTCCAGTTTCAGATTCTGGATCATGGTCCCCATGCCACCATCGAGGACCAGAATCCTTTCCGCCATGCCTTGCTGAAGGGTCTCGAAACAGTCCTTGCTCACAGGCTTACCACCTCCTGATCGGTTTTCGGCTGCCGCACCTTGGCGCTGCTGTCTCCCCTTCCCGGACAGATTCCCAGCATGCGGCAGATTGCCTTGGTCAGGCGGGCTCGATTGAGGGTGTAGAAGTGGAATTCGCTGACGCCTTCTTCTTGCAGCCTCATGCACTGCTCGGAGGCCACGGTTGCGGCAACCAGTTGACGGGTTTCGGGGTCCTCGTCGAGCCCATCGAACAGACGCGCCAGCCAGCGCGGCACGGTGGCACCGCAGGCCTCGCTGAAGCGGGCCACGGTGGCGAAATTGGTCACCGGCAGGATCCCGGGCACGATGGGCACATCGATCCCGGCCGCCCGCACACGATCACGCCAGCGCAGGAAGACCTCGGTATCGAAAAAGTATTGGGTAATGATTCGGCTGGCACCGGCATCCACCTTGCGCTTGAGATAGGCCAATTCCTCTTCGGGCGAGGTGGCATCTGGGTGGACTTCCGGATAGCCGGCAACGCTGATATCAAAATCTCCCACCGAGCGCAGACCGGACACCAGGTCCGCGCCGCTGGCGAAACCATCGGGATGGGCCCTGAACCGGCTTTCGCCTTCGGGCGGATCGCCTCGCAAGGCAACGATGTTGCGCACGCCAATATCCAGGTAATCCCGGGCCACGGACAGGACCGACTCCCGGCTTGCACCTACGCAGGTCAGGTGAGCGGCGGGGGTAAGATTGGTCTCCCGCAGCACCCGCGCCACCGTCGCATGAGTGCGTTCCCGGGTGGACCCGCCAGCACCATAGGTGACCGAGACAAAGCGCGGATTGAGAGGCGCCAACTCCACGATGGCGGACCAGAGCCGGGCCTCCATCTTTTCTGTCTTGGGCGGAAAGAACTCAAAGGACACCCGCAGGCGTGCGTCCTTGTCTTCTGTCCAGCGTGTACAGGGAATGTCGCTCATGGTTCGGCTGCTCCCGTGGTTGAACGGGCGCCGATTGATTGGCTTGCGGGAACGGAATCGTGCCAGAGGCGGGAGTCGTCTTAGCGGCACTCACCGCTTTAGCTGTATTTCTAGAGCGCCCGCAAGCTGGATATCAAATCGGCGCTTTGTGATTTCAGCTTGGGGCAGGGGAGTCCTAATGTCAAGTTCGCTTTGGCATAAGGTGGGGTCTCTGATTGGTTGCGGTTGGGGGCTTCGATTGGGGTAGTACCCTTCGATATCGGTGACGGGGGGCGTCCCGGCTTCGGTCCTGGTGGCCTTGCTCAGGGACGTAGACCCATCCCTGGGGGCTCTGCACGCGACGTCCTGTCGCTCACAGCCCTGAGCAAGGCCACCAGGACCGAAGCCTACCCTTGGTGGTGGTCACCTAGGCCGGAACGCAAACAGTCACCGGCATCGAAGGGTCCTACATAGATCGAAGCCGGGACGCTCCCGTCACCGACACCGAAGGGTGCTAACTCAAGCAAAGCCGACACGCGAAGGGACTACCCAAGTCGAGCAGCCACCTCCCGACGGCAACGACGCAAAGCGGCGGCCATTTCCGTCCCGGACTGGAAGCGTTTCTCCGGCTTCTTCTCCAGCGCCCGTTTCACGATACGACCCATGCAGGGGGGCAGGTCGGGGCGTTGGCGGCAGACATTGGGGGTCTTGTCGTTGGCGATCTTGTAGAGCAGCGTGGCCAGGGGCTCGCCCTGGAAGGGCAATTCACCGCGCAGCAGTTGATACAGGGTCGCGCCCAGGGAAAACAGATCCGACCGCCCATCCACCTTGCGGCCCAGCACCTGCTCCGGCGACATATAAGAGGGGGTCCCCAGAATCGTGCCCGTCTTGGTGCGGCGGGAATCGGTCAGGCAGGCGACCCCGAAGTCGGTCAGTACCACCCGCTCCGCATCCGGCAACCAGATCATGTTGGCCGGCTTGATATCCCGGTGCACCACCCCCTGGCCGTGGGCATAATCCAGCGCTTCCGCCACCTGGATGATGATGTTGCAGACCTGAGTCGCCGGCAGCAGGCGGTCGGGCTCGGTATGGTCCTGCAGTCCGATGCCATCGAGAAAGTCCATGGCGATATAGGCCAGATCCGCTTCCTCGCCCACATCGTAGATGGTGACGATATTGGGATGCTGCAGCCGCCCGGCCGTTTCAGCCTCGCGGAAGAAGCGCTCTGTCACCTGCTCCAGATCAGCCCCTTCGAACTCCTGGGCCAGGGCCATGGTCTTGACCGCGACCGTGCGCCCGATACGCGGATCATGGCCCAGATAGACCACGCCCATGGCGCCCTTGCCGATTTCCCGCTTGATTTCATAGCGGCCCAGCATGGGTTTTTGGACGCCCTCCTCGTCCAGTACCAGGGTGCCACCCGGGCCGTTGCGCGGACCCAGGGCGGTCTTGGTTTCCAGCTCCGACAGCTTGGCGATCCGGGTCCGGGCGTCACGGAAGTCGGGCGAGTGTTCATCCAGCCAGCGCAGCACTGTCTGGGCGCGGGCAAACTCACGCCGGCGCTCCAGGTCCAGGGCTAGCTCGTAAAGGCTTTCCAGTACCGGGCCCCGGGGCTCACAGCGGCGCAGGCGCTCAAGGGCAGCGTCGGTCTGACCCTGGCGGCGCAGGGACTCGGCAAGTTGCCGGTTGGCCTCTGACAGCTCCATCAGAATGCCCTCGCGGCGATAATCCAGACGCCGCTTGGCCAGCAGGGCACCGTGACCGGCAATCAAGGCCATCAGCGGCATGGCAAGTTCCAGATGCAGCAGCCGGATGGTGGGCAGCAGCAATTGCAGGCCGAACAGGGCCAACACCAGCAGCAGCCCGGAGTAGACCCCCAGACTGAGGTTGAGTCGTGGCAGCACCAGGCTCAGCCAGCCCGCCACCAGCAGCAAACCAAGCCAGGGCGCCCAGGGGCCCCAGTCCGGCTGTTGGTAGAGATGTCCGGCATGGATGGCCGCTGCGTGTTCGGCGGTCAGACGGGTGACGGCTTTGCCGTCGATTTCCACCGGCCCGATCACGACCGCGTGATTGGCCAGTTGATCCGGGTCCAGCTCCCCGCTCAGCAGCTGCTCAAAGTCCAGACGGGGCAGGGGGAGTTGATCGGGCCGGTAGGGAAAGGGGCGGAAGTGGTAGTGATTGTCGGCGACCTCGGCGAGCTGCCGGCTGCTCGCCCATTGTCCGTCCAGGCGTGCCGCCAGTTGTAGCGATAGGGCGGGCAGAAGCCCTTCCCCCATTTTCAGGGCGGCGTGAAAGCGGCCGTGCTCACCGAGGGGAGTGAAACCGGCCGCGCTGGTGCCGCTGGCCTCCTGAGGCAGCAGCACGCGGCCGCCGGGGACCTGCCCCGGCTTGAGGCCCAGTTGCTGCTGCAGCCGCGCCAGCCAGCCCGTCTCACTCTCGGGCGGCGTCAGGCTGCTGCCGAGAAGATAATGGGGGAGACCGGACAGGGGGCGAGATGTCCCCGGCTGGGCCGACAGTCCCAGTAGCCAGCCTGCTTCCATGCTGCCGTTGCCGTCGGACCACCAGCCATCGGAACTTTCTGCCGCCGGCAATTTCCAGCCGGCGGGCAGCAGCACGACGACTTCCTCGGCGCCCGCTTTGCGGGCCTGTCCGATGGCCAGACGAAGCTGCTCGCCGAAATGGTCGGCATCGCCATGGGCCTTGAGGTCATCGACTTCCACGATCGCGATGTCGGCCTCGGGAGCGCGCGGTGTGGCCAGGGCCGTGCCCCAGTGGGTGATGCGGGCATCCAGTCCCTGCCAGCTTCCGGCCAGCCCGCCCACGCCCACGAGCAGGCAAAGGAGCAGGGCCAGCAAGCCGTCCCGCTGTCTGGATCGATCAAGCACAGTCTTCCCCCTGGCGCCTGGCGGCCCGTCAGCGCCGCCCCAGCTTATCCTGGCTAGAGTAAAGGAGCTTGCGCCGCTTTGACAGCCATCTGCCCGGCGGTCTGCTATCTTCAACCCACCAGACCCCTTCACTGCTGGAGGAACTATGCGCAAGTCATCCCCCTTTTTCGCCCTGATAGCTGGCGCCGCGTTCACGCTGCTTGTTGCACCGCTGCCGGCCTGGGATCGGGTCGAGACGGATCAACGCCTCAGCCGCTCCAATGTGCTCGCCACCGGGGCCATGGCGGCCACCAGCCAGCCTCTGGCTACCCAGGCGGCCTTGCAGGTCATGCGTGACGGGGGCAATGCGGTGGATGCGGCCATCGCCGCCAATGCCATGCTGGGTTTGACCGAGCCCACCGGCAATGGCATCGGCGGTGATCTCTTCGCCATCGTCTGGGACGCCGACAGCGAGGCCCTTTACGGGCTCAATGCCAGTGGCCGCGCACCCATGGATATGACCCGGGAGTGGTTTGAAGAAAACGGTTACGATCGGATTCCCCAGCGTGGCCCCCTGCCGGTGTCCGTGCCCGGTGCCGTGGACGGTTGGTTCGAGCTTCACGACCGCTTCGGTCGAGCCAGCATGGAAGACATTCTGGGCCCCGCCATCCACTATGCCGAGAACGGCTTCCCGGTGACCGAGGTGATTGCCTATTACTGGGCGCGCAACGCCGAGATCCTGAAGGAGTACGAGAACTTCCCGGAAGTCTTCATGCCCGAAGGCCGTGCCCCCCGAACCGGGGAAATATTCCGCAACCCGGATCTGGCCAACACCATGCGGCTGCTGGTGGAGGAGGGTCGGGAGGCCTTCTATGAGGGAGAGATTGCCGAGGCCATCGCCGACTACATGGAACGCCAGGGAGGTTTTCTCACTGTCGAGGACATGGCCGCCCACGAGTCCACCTGGGTGGACCCGGTCTCCAGCAGCTATCGCGGTCATGAAGTCTGGCAGCTACCCCCCAATACCCAGGGTATTGCCGCGCTTCAGATTCTCAATATTCTCGAGCACTGGGACCTGTCTGAGCTGAGCCTGGATGATCCGGATTACATCCACCTCTTCGTGGAGGCGAAAAAGCTCGCCTTCGAGGACCGGGCCCGTTTCTATGTCGACCCGGCGTTCAGCGATGTGCCGGTGGCGGAGCTGATCTCCAAGGAATATGCCGAGCAACGTCGGGCCCTGATCGACCCCGAACAGGCCGCCGATTCCTTTCCCGCCGGCGACCCGCGCCTCAATGACGCGGATACCATTTATCTCACCACCGCCGATGAAGACGGCAATATGGTGTCACTCATCCAGAGTAATTACCGCGGCATGGGCTCGGGCATGACCCCGGACGGGGTGGGTTTCGTGCTCCAGAACCGGGCGGAGATGTTCAATCTGGACGCTGACCATGCCAACAGCCTGGAACCGGGCAAGCGCCCTTTCCATACCATCATTCCGGCCTTTGTCACCCGTGATGGCGAGCCCTGGATGAGTTTTGGCGTCATGGGGGGCGGCCTTCAGCCCCAGGCTCACGCCCAGATTTTGATCAACATGATCGATTTCGGCATGGGTCTGCAGGAGGCGGGTGACGCCCCGCGCATCTCTCATGTGGGCAGCTCCCAGCCGGAGGGCGATGTGATGGAAGACGGTGGCACCGTGCAGCTGGAAACCGGCTTCTCGGCGGAAACCGTTGAAGCCCTCCGGAAGCGTGGCCACGAGGTGGTCGTGGGCGAGGGCTTCTTTGGCGGCTACCAGGCCATCATGCGCGACCCCGATACCGGGGTCTGGTACGGCGCCTCGGAACCTCGCAAGGATGGTCAGGCTGCGGGCTATTGATCAGAGCCTCCCTGGCCGCTGCCAGTCTCTCGAAAGCCTGTGGCACAATGCCGACAGACCTTCTGGCAACAATAAAAAAAGGAAACCGGTATGAGTGCTCGATACCCGCGTGATTCCTGGGCTACTCGATCCGAAGTCTTCGCAGGCAACGGCATGGCGGCGACCAGCCAGCCCCTGGCCTCCCAGGCCGCCCTGGCGGTGCTCCAGGAAGGCGGGTCGGCAGTGGATGCGGCCATTGCCGCCAATGCCGTGCAATGCGTTGTGGAGCCCACCGGCGCCGGGCTGGGGGGCGATCTGTTTGCCATGGTCTGGGATCCCAGCGGCAAACGTTTGCGTGGTTTGAATGCCAGCGGCGGTGCCCCCGCGGCGGCCACCCGCAGCTGGTTCGAGGGCAAGGGCCACAAGCAGATCCCCGACCAGGGCCCCCTGTCCGTGAGCGTGCCGGGCATGGTGCGCGGCTGGGAGTCATTGCATGGAGAATTCGGTCGGCTGCCCCTGCGCCGATTGTTGCAGCCGGCCGCGAGTCTCGCCCGGGACGGTTTCCCGGTTTCCGAAATCATTGCCGGCGAGTGGGCGGCCGAAGGCAAGCGCCTGGCCGAGCAGCCCGGCTTTGCCGGGACTTTCCTGCCCGCCGGGCGTGCGCCACGAAAGGGGGAGCGTTTTCGCAACCCGGGTCTGGCCAGGCTACTGGAAAGCATCGCCAATGACGGGCCCGGCGTCTTCTACCAGGGCCCGGCCGCTCGCAACATGGCCGAGACCGTGCAGCAGGCTGGTGGCCTGCTGGCAGAGCAGGACCTGGCCGGCTACCAGGCGGAGTGGGTGGAGCCGGTGTCGGTGGATTTCATGGGCAAGACGGTCTGGCAGTTGCCACCCAATGGCCAGGGTATTGCCGCCTTGCAGATGCTCAAGCTGATCGAGCCCTGGGATCTGAAACATGCCGGCTTCGGCAGTCCCGAGCACGTCCATCTGCTGGTGGAGGCCAAGAAACTGGCCTTTGCTGATCGCGCCCGCTATTACGCGGACCCGGCCTTCGAATCCTCCGCGGTCAGTGGTCTGCTGGACAAGGCCTATATCGATCAGCGCCGCAGATTAATCGACGAGTCCAGGGCGGCTACCCAGGTGGCTGCCGGTGAGCCCAGGCTGGATCGGGGCGATACCGTCTATCTGAGCACCGCCGACAGTGACGGCATGATGGTTTCGCTGATTCAGAGCAATTACATGGGCATGGGTTCCGGGGTGGTGCCGGTGGGTCTGGGCTTCTCGCTCCAGAATCGAGGTGCCCTGTTCAGCCTCGAGGCCGGCCATCCCAATGTCATTGCCCCCGGCAAGCGGCCCTTCCACACCATCATGCCGGGTTTTGTCACCCGTGAGGGCGAGCCCTGGCTCAGCTTCGGTGTCATGGGCGGGGCCATGCAGCCCCAGGCCCAGGTTCAGGTCCTGCTCAATCTGCTGGTCTTCGGCATGAACCTCCAGGCCGCCGGGGATGCCCCGCGCATTCGTCATGACGGCAGCGCGGGGCCCACCGGCAAGCCCGCCGCCGAGGATGGCGGCACGGTCAATCTGGAGCCCGGCTTCCCGGAGGGCACCGCCGATGCGCTCGGCAATCGCGGCCACCGGGTGCAGGTGGGCCAGGGTCATTTCGGCGGCTATCAGGCCATTGCCTACAATCCCGTGGATCGCATCTGGCGGGGGGCTTCGGAATACCGCAAGGACGGTCAGGCCTCGGGTTACTAGTGACCATACCCCATATGGGTGATGCCGCCCGGCTCAATGACGTCTAGACTGATATTGGGGGCGTCCTTGATTGCCGTGGCCTGGGCCAGGGAGATCGGCGAGGGATGCCGGTCTTGCTGTTGCTCGAGGTGGCCCATGGCTTATTCGATTTCACGCGGTTTGGTTTTTCTTCTTGTCTTCCTCTTCATTGCCATGCTGAACGGCTGTGCCGTCACACCGCAGCAAACGGAATACGAGATCACCTCCGATCCGCCCGGCGCCCGAATTTACCGCGGTAACAGCCCCGACAATCTGCGTTACTACGTCACCACGCCTTATCGGGATGTGACCAGCCAATCCAAACAGTGGTCACAGGATTATTTTCGCGCCAAGAAGGATGGTTATGAGCCCAGCGCGGTCCATCACCAGCCCACATTTCCCATGGGCCATCCCACTCGCATCCACTTTCGCCTGGAATCTCAGGGCAATGAACAGGACCTGGCCCCCTATCGCCGCCGAGATACCCTTTCTGCCTACGAGGAGTTCCTGGAGCGTTACCCCTCCAGTCCCCTGAGGGAGGAGGTATTCGGCTACATGGTGGCATTGATTGAAGCCCGTCCCGATCCCCTGCCTTACTACGATTCGCTTACCGACGAATTCCCCGATGCGGCGCAGGCGCTGCCCGAGGACCAGCAATTGCTTTTCCTGGGGCCCGCCGATCTCAAGGTTCATCATCTGGTCCAGTATCTGGACGACGGCGTTGGTGTCCCCATTCTGATTCAGCAGGTTTTCAACGAAGAAGGCGACTACGGTGACCTGGACATGGCCGACGTTCGGGGTCTGGGAGAACTGGGGCTGCCGGATGAGCTGATCGGGGCCATGATGCAATCCACCCGGGAGGCCCGTCGGGCCGCGGCCCGGGAGCAGTCATCGACGGCCCGCCAGACTGCGCCTGCCGCGGCGAGTCAGGCAGGCCCCTCGGCCCCGCAGGGGGCCCACCAGGGGGCGGAGCAGGACAGCAATATGCCGGCTGAGTGTGTCAGTCTGGCAGCCGCTCTGGCGGCCTGTGACCAGGTTGGCGGCTTTGGCGGCATGGCCTGCCGGGCCACCGCCCGGGGCCGATTCGACTGCCCGATTCCCATCGATCAGTTGCGCTAGGCTCGCTGGTCGGAAATCCGTCTCCGGCTGGTCCTGGGCCGGCCGGAGACGGTAAAATGGCCTGTTCTCCGAAGCCAACGAGCACGCCGCAAACATGGCCATGATCCGCGTCCAGGGTGCCCGCACCCACAACCTCCAGAACATCGATGTCGAGCTGCCCCGCGATCAATTGATCGTCATCACCGGCCTGTCCGGCTCGGGCAAGTCATCGCTGGCTTTCGATACCATTTACGCGGAAGGTCAGCGCCGCTATGTGGAGTCCCTCTCCACCTATGCGCGCCAGTTCCTGTCGATGATGGAAAAGCCCGATATCGACGATATCGAGGGCCTCTCGCCGGCCATTTCCATCGAGCAGAAGTCCACCTCCCACAATCCCCGTTCCACCGTGGGCACGGTGACCGAGATTCACGATTACCTGCGCCTGCTCTACGCCCGTGCCGGCCAGCCCCGCTGCCCCGACCATGACATCACCCTGGATGCCCAGACCATCAGCCAGATGGTGGATCAGGTGCTGGGCCTGCCGGAGGGGAGCAAATGCATGCTGCTGGCGCCGGTGGTGGACAATCGCAAGGGCGAGCATGTGCAGCTATTGCAGGAGCTGCGGGCCCAGGGCTTTATCCGGGCCCGGATCAATGGCGAGGTGGTGGAGCTGGACAATCCACCCAAGCTGGATCTGCGCCGCAAGCACAGCATCGAAGTGGTGGTGGATCGCTTTCGGGTCCGTGATGATCTGGCCCTGCGTCTGTCGGAGTCCTTCGAGACCGCACTGGGGCTGGCGGATGGCAGTGCCCGGGTGGCCTTCATGGATGAGCCGGAGCGGGAACCGCTGATCTTCTCCGAGAAGTTTGCCTGCCCGGAATGCGGTTACAGCCTGAGCGAGCTGGAGCCGCGACTGTTTTCCTTCAACAATCCCAATGGCGCCTGTCCCAGTTGTGATGGCCTGGGGGTCAACCAGTATTTCGATCCCGAGCGGGTGGTCCGAGACCGGGAGTTGAGTCTGGCCGGCGGCGCGGTGCGTGGCTGGGACCGTCGCAACCCCTATTACTGGCGTCTGATTCAGTCCCTGTCCGAGCACTACGGCTTTGACCCGGAGACGCCCTTTGGCGAGCTCGACGAGGCCGTGCAGCAGGCCCTGCTGTGGGGCAGTGGCGAGGAAGAGATTGCCTTTCGTTATCCCAGCCAGCGTGGTGGCACGGTGCTTCGCCACCATCCCTTCGAGGGTGTGCTGCCCAATATGCAGCGCCGTTATCGGGAGACCGAGTCCAGCATGGTGCGCGAGGAACTGGCCCGCTATGTGAGCAGCCGTTCCTGCCCCGAATGCCACGGCAGCCGCCTCAACCGTTCCGCCCGCCATGTCTTCGTGGCCGAGCGCAGTCTCCCGGAAATCTCCCGTCTGTCCGTGGGTGAAGCCACGGGCTTCTTCAAGGGTCTCAAACTGCCCGGCAAGCGCGGCAAGATCGCCGAGAAGATTCTCAAGGAAATCATCGAACGGCTGGGCTTTCTGGTGGATGTGGGCCTGGATTATCTCAGTCTGGAGCGCAGCGCCGAGACCCTGTCCGGCGGCGAGGCCCAGCGCATCCGCCTGGCCAGCCAGATCGGCTCCGGTCTGGTGGGAGTGATGTATATCCTCGACGAACCCTCCATCGGCCTGCACCAGCGGGACAACAAGCGCCTGCTGAATACCCTGACCCGCCTCCGGGATCTGGGCAATACCGTCATCGTGGTCGAGCATGATGAGGAAGCCATTCGAAGTGCCGACCATGTACTGGACATGGGGCCGGGTGCCGGGGTCCACGGTGGCCGCATCGTTGCCCAGGGCAAACCGGAAGATGTGGAGTCCAACAGTGCCTCTCTCACCGGGCAGTATCTGTCCGGTCATCGCCGTATTGAAATACCGGAACAGCGCAAGCCGATCGAGTCCCGCCGGGAGCTGCGGATTAATGGTGCCCGCGGCAACAACCTTCGCAATGTGGATGTCACCCTGCCGCTTGGCGTAATGACCTGTGTGACCGGCGTTTCCGGCTCCGGTAAGTCCACGCTCATCAATGACACTCTCTACAAGTACCTCGCCCGGGAAATGAACAAGGCCTCGGTAACCCCGGCCCCCTGTGACGGTATTGAAGGCCTGGACCATGTGGACAAGGTCATTGATATTGACCAGAGTCCCATTGGCCGCACACCCCGCTCCAATCCGGCGACCTACACGGGCCTGTTTACGCCCATCCGTGAGCTGTTCGCCGGCACCCAGGAGTCCCGCTCACGCGGTTACAAGCCGGGCCGCTTCAGCTTCAACGTCAAGGGCGGTCGCTGCGAGGCCTGTCAGGGTGATGGCGTGATCAAGGTAGAGATGCATTTTCTGCCGGATGTCTATGTGCCCTGTGATGTCTGTCATGGTGCCCGCTACAACCGTGAGACCCTGGATATTCGTTACAAGGGGTTGAATATTTCCGAGGTACTGGAATTGACGGTGGAGGACGCGCTGGATTTCTTCAGTGCCGTGCCGTCACTCAAGCGCAAGCTTCAGACTTTGATGGATGTGGGTCTGTCCTATATCCGCCTGGGTCAGAATGCCACCACCCTGTCCGGGGGCGAGGCCCAGCGGGTGAAGCTTGCCCGGGAGCTGTCCAAGCGGGATACGGGCAAGACTCTTTATATTCTTGATGAGCCCACCACCGGTCTGCATTTTCACGACATCAATCAATTGCTGGGTGTGCTGCGCAAGCTGCGGGAGAATGGCAATAGCGTGGTGGTGATCGAGCACAATCTGGATGTGATCAAGACGGCGGATTGGATCATCGACATGGGCCCCGAGGGTGGCAGCGGTGGTGGCACCGTAGTGGCCACGGGAACACCCGAAGAGGTGGCCACCCACCCAAGCTCTCACACCGGCCGCTTCCTGGCCGAGATCCTGGAACAGACCCAGAGACAGGCTGCCCGGGCCAAGACCTCTTAGTTTGGACTGCGGTTTCGGTCAGGGGAGGACCCTTCGACGTCGGTGACTGATGCGTTCCGGCCTTGGAGCCGACAGGGCCTACCTTTGGTGGTGATCACCTGGGCCGTGCTTGCTGAAGATGTATTCAGATATCTGAGCAGGTTGGCTTCGATTCGCCAGGTGTAATCGCGGCTAAAGCCGCTCCCACGATGTCTGTAACGTATGTCGAAGCCGTGGTGGGAGCGGCTTTAGCCGCGATTAAAAGCCTCCGGATGGCAGCAAGCCAAAAGTCTGAATCAACCCCTTCACTAGCACGGCCCAAGTGGCCCCCAACAAAGGTAGGCTCCGGTCCTGGTGGGCTTGCTCAGGGCTGTGTGAGGCAGGATGCCGAACCCAGAGCGTACAGGGATGTATCCATAGCGTCCCTGAGCAAGCCCACCAGGACCGGAGCCGGGACGCCCCCGTCACCAGCAACGAAGGGCACTAGCTTCACCGAAGCCGCGGCTCAAGGAAAATCTCACTCCACCGGCTCAAGATACTGCACCGAGAAATACTCCCGGTTGTCCGTCCAAACCTGCCGCACAGTCCAGCCACCCTCCCGGGCCAGCTTCTCGAAACCGGAGAAAGTGAACTTGTGGCTGTATTCAGTGAGGATGTACTCGTCATCGACAAAGTGAAAGTCCTGCCCGCCAATCGTGACGGACTGCTCCCCATCACTCACCAGATGCATCTCGATGCGACTGTTCTCATCATTCCACACCGCACGGTGACGAAAACGCTCGAGATCGAAATCGGCACCCAACTCCTGGTTAATGCGGTGCAGGAGGTTCAGGTTGAACCTGCCTGTCACACCCTCATGGTCATTATAGGCCTTTTCCAGAACAACCGCGTCCTTGCGCAGATCCACGCCGATCAAAAGACCACCGCCGGCATCAATCTTCTTGCGCATGGTGGCCAGCAATTCGGCTGCTTCGTCAATGGGGAAGTTTCCGATGGTGGAGCCGGGGAAATAAATGAGCCGACGCTTTACCTCACCACTTGCGGGTTCCGGGATGTCGAAATCACTGGTGAAATCGGCACACACCGGCAGGATCTCAATCCCGGGGAACTCTGAACGCAGGGATGACACGGCGTTCATCAAATGTTCGCGGGAAATTTCCACCGGGACATAGGCAGCCGGATCATGCAGCGCCGCCAGTAGCCGTCGTGTCTTGAGACTGCTGCCACTGCCGGGCTCGATGAGCAGGGCACGCGGGCCGATGGCATCGGCCATCTCAGGCAGGTGTTCGCCCATTATCTGCAGTTCCGTGCGAGTGAGATAGTATTCCGGCAGCTCGCAGATTCGATCAAAGAGTTTTGAGCCGGCCTCATCGTAGAAATACATGGGGGACAGCCATTTTTGGCTCGCTGAGAGCCCGGTAACTACATCATCGAGGAAGGTCTGTCGTGACGGTTGCTGGTCCTGCAGTCTGTCTTCACTGCCCGCATTGTTCATGCCGCTTCCTTAGTCGAGATCCTTCGCCAGGCGGATGCCGCTGAACTGCCAGCGATCAACCGGGTAGAAGAAGTTGCGATACGTGGCGCGCAAATGACCAGCCGGACTGGCACAGGAGCCGCCCCGCAAGACCATTTGGTTGCACATGAATTTACCATTGTATTCGCCGATAGCACCCGACGGCGGATGGTAGCCGGGGTAGGCAGCATAGGGACTGGCGGTCCATTCCCAGCAATCGCCGAAGAGCTGCTGCATTCCTTCACTGCTATCACTGCCGGTGGGGTGATAGAAGCCACGGTCGGCATAATGTCCTGCTGTTTCCTTGGAACGGGCGGCGAGCTCCCATTCCGCTTCACTCGGCAGACGCATCCCCGCCCAGCGGGCAAAGGCATCGGCCTCATAAAGACTGACATGAGTGACCGGGGCATGGGGATCGATCTCCCGTCGTCCCGCCAGAGTGAATTCACTTGTTAGACCCTCATCCCAGTACAGGGGGCGATTCCAGCCTTCCTGCTGGACAGTGGACCAGCCATCCGATAGCCATAGTGCGGGATTGTCATAACCGCCGTCGCGAATGAAATCGCGGTATTCCTGGTTGGTGATCAATCGATGGGCGAGGGCATGGGGTTCCACCAGAACCTGATGGGCCGGGCCCTCATTATCGAAATGAAAGTCGCCCTCCTCTTTGCCCCAGTCCGGATGACCGATGCTCTGCAGGCCGTGGGGGCCGGCATGAAATTGCAATGGAGTCGGTTTCGGGGCAGGCGGTGGGGGGTGGTCATGGAGGGCGGGTTCCAGAGGGTTGGAAGCCAGTACATGCTTGATGTCGGTAAGGATCAGTTCCTGGTGCTGTTGCTCATGATTGAGCCCCAGTACCACGCGCTTGATCAGTGCCTTGTCCATTGCCCCGAGCAATAATGCTTCCATTGCTTCGTCCACATGGGCCCGGTAGTCGAGCACTTCCTCCAGACTGGGGCGACTCAGCAGACCCCGGCGTGGTCGGGGGTGCATCTGGCCAAGCCTGAAATAGTAGGAGTTGAACAGATAATCAAAGTGCGGATTGAAGACCCGGTAATCGTCCCGCCAGGATTGGAGCAGAAATCGTTCGAAGAACCAGGTGGTATGAGCGAGGTGCCATTTGGTGGGACTCACATGGTCCACCGTCTGGACCAGCATGTCCTCTGCCGTCAGGCCCCGGGTCAGTGCCAGGGTGGTCTGGCGGACCGTTGTATAGCGATCCCTCAGGCCAGCGTGGATTGCCTCCGGCGCGGGCTTTGCACTAGCCATGGACATGGCAACCTCCCTGGGATGTTTCCGTTGATGATCCCGCCAGTTGTTTTTGAGCTTAGCCGCCCGGCAAGCTGCAGGTCAAAAGCCGTGACGTCCGCATTCAGTCAGGCGATGCGCCGGGTCTTGCACACCTTGCAGTTGCCGCGCCTCCAGGTCAGGCGGGGCCAGTTTCAGTGCGCTCATGTCCAAATTCCAGGCTGCGGTCGATTGCAGGCGAGTGGTCTCCAGACCCTGCAGGCGGCCCTGGCCTGCGTGCCGAAACACGGCGCGGACGATTCTTTCGCCTGGCTCATGCAGGACCCGCTGCCAGTCCCCGGCTTCGTTCTGCACGATTCTTATCCAGCGATCCCCGTCCTCACCAATGCGGACATCGGTCCACCAGCGACCGTCTGGTGCCGGCCGACTGCCCTGGTGCCAGAGCGGGGGAGGGGACGCCGAATCCGGGGTCAATGTTTCACGCAGCTCTCGCATCAGTCGGGCCTCCTGAAGGTTTCTCGGCTCCGGGCGGTGCGCTGAGCCGGACAGCAATGCCCGCAGTCGGTCCATGACGGCCCGACCCCGTTCCAGGGACTGGACCCGCTCATCTTCTTCGAGCAGGCCGGCCACCGCTTGTCCGCCGCAGGCCAGTACTCGCAGGCTGTTTTCCTTGCGGTACAGGAGCCAGAAGTCGCCGTCGGGATGGGTAACGCGTTGGATGCTTTGCGAGGCGCCTGGATTCAGCACATCATCCAATCCCTGCCAGGCTGGAGGCAGCCTGGCCGAGGGTGGCTCTGGTATGGCCTTGCCAGTTGCCGCTGAGCGGACCAGGGCCGCGAGCACATCAGTGGCGTGAAAGCTCCTTGTATTGCTGCTCAGTACCAGCCAGCGCTCGCTCTCCGGCCACCAGGCCAGTTCCGTGGTGAAGGGACCGAAGCCCCCTTCATGACCAATGCGACGACCGAAGTCGTCCCGGTGGTGGCTCAGGCCCAGGGCATAGGCCTCGCCACTGGCCAGAGTGAGGCGGGGTTCTCGCCATGTCTCGCCCAGCTCACCCCTCATCGGCGGCCCACCCCGCAGCATCTGGACCAGGCCGATCAGGTCGCGGCTGTTGCCGGTAAGCCCGCCAGCACCGATGAGGTTCCAGCCCGGCCGGCCATCGGGCCAGGCGCGTTCACTGAACCGCCCCCAGCGCTGCCCGTCGCTGTAGCCCACGGCTTCTGTCTGACCGGCGGGCGGACCGCCCAGGCGCACGCTGACCAGGCCGGCCGGTTTCAGAATTTCCTCTGCCAGCAGGGCATCCAGGGGCTCACCGCTGCTCGACTCCGCCACGGCCGCCGCCAGGTTGTAGCCCAGATTGGAGTAGATAAAGGCTTCACCGGGGGCGGCGAGCGGACGGCTGCGCATAACCCGCTCCAGGAACGCCTCGCGCTCCAGCGGCTCGAACTCCGGTGGGCCGTCAAACCCGGGGTGGCGCAGCTGCGCGGCCAGACCGGAGCTGTGGCTCAGCAATTGATGCAGCCGGATGCCGCGCTTATCCCTGGGCACATCGGGAAGGTGACGGTGCAGGGGATCATCCAATGTCAGCGCGTCACCTGCCTCCAGCCGTAGGAGCAGGGCGGCGGTCAGGGGTTTGCTGAGTGACAGCCAGGGCAGGTGCGTGTCTGGATTGAATGCCAGGCCTGCTTCCCAATCGGCCAGACCGTGGCCGCTGAGTCCCTGGGTCGTCGTGCCCTGACCGTGGGCGCTGGTGCCGGAGAAGCCCCAGCCCTCCAGGCTCGCCAGGTCCGCTTCAAAGGCGCCGCCTGGTGTGGCGGCCAAAGCCAGCAGGGCAGCGATTATGAGTCGGAGGCGTCGCATGCCTACATCATAGGCTGTGGGCGCGGGAAAGGTCAGGCGGTGGTCGTCAGTGGGCAGGAAATTGTCGACTTCCCTTGACTGGGAGGCCTCAGACCGGTTTAATACGCGTCTTCCCGTCAATGCGGTTCCGCATCTCCCCGACGGGGACAGTCAGACCATCCCGGCGGCCAGGTAGCTCAGTCGGTAGAGCAGGGGACTGAAAATCCCCGTGTCGGCGGTTCGATTCCGTCCCTGGCCACCATTCTAAACTTCCCCGATTCCGTGCAGCCCGATTGAGTTTGTTGCCACCTGTCCGGGGAATCGAACCAAATTGTTTTATTGTGTCGGCGGTATCGGCCTTGCGGCTGTTCGGCGCGAGTCGACTGTCAGCGTGCCGCGGTGCCGGCAGCCTTCCCTGGCGCCCAGGCCGGCCCGCGCTTCCCTGCGCGATCGCCAGTCGGGCTGCGAAATGCCACCGGCATTTCGGTCCCGCCTGGCCCGTCCCTGGCCACCATTCTAAACTTCCCCGATTCCGTGCAGCCCGATTGGGTTTGTTGCCCCCTGTCCGGGGAATCGAACCAAATTGTTTAGTGTGTCGGCGGTATCGGCCTTGCGGCTGTTCGGCGCGAGTCGACTGTCAGCGTGCCGTGGTGCCGGTAGCCTTCCCTGGCGCCCAGGCCGGCCCGCGCTTCCCTGCGCGATCGCCAGTCGGGCTGCGAAATGCCACCGGCATTTCGGTCCCGCCTGGCCCGTCCCTGGCCACCATTCTAAACTTCCCCGATTCCGTGCAGCCCGATTGGGTTTGTTGCCCCCTGTCCGGGGAATCGAACCAAATTGTTTAGTGTGTCGGCGGTATCGGCCTTGCGGCTGTTCGGCGCGAGTCGACTGTCAGCGTGCCGTGGTGCCGGTAGCCTTCCCTGGCGCCCAGGCCGGCCCGCACCTCCCTGCGCGGTCGCCAGTCGGGCTGCGAAATGCCCCCGGCATTTCGGTCCCGCCTGGCCCGTCCCTGGCCACCATTCTAAACTTCCCCGATTCCTTGCATCCTGATTCGCCTCGGTGCCATACCTCTGGGTAATCGAGCCATTTCTATCCGCATTGGAAGCCAGCCGGTATGCTGATCAGCAACCACTGATTGAGAAGGGGAAATTCACGATGCAGCGAGTGGGCGCGCTCTTTCTGCTGGGTCTGGCGACCCTGCTTCCGGCAATGCTGATTGGCTATCTGTTGTTTCGTTTCCTGGCGGGGGCGGAGCGGATGCTGGGGCAGGTACTCGCCACCTTGTTGCCAGCCAATTGGTATCTGCCCGGAATGGGGTTGCTGGCAGGCTTGCTATTGATCCTGATGGCCGGCTTGCTGGCCCGGAGCTGGATTGGGCCGCCGGTGGGGCGCTGGCTGTCCCACCGGGTTGGCCGCCTGCCGATCCTGGGCCGGCTTTACCTGGCCTTGAGAGCGGTCATCCGGCGCTTTTCCGGTGAAAATCCCGTTGCCTTTACCTCCGTGGTCCTGGTCCTGGATGGCGCTGGTGGCAGGGGGCGAATTGGTCTGGTGGCCGAGCGGCAACCCATGCAATTGAGTCCTGAGGGCCCGGCGAGGGTGCCGGTGTATTTTCCGGCACCGTTTCAGCCGGGGGGCGATCTGGAGTTTGTGCCAGCCGATCATCTGCAAGAAGTGGAAATGAGTGTGGACCAGGCCCTGACTCTGGTTCTGAGTGCCGGGCTTGCCCGGGAATCCGGGCCTTGAGGCGGGCAGCGGCCCTCTGGCGGGAGAATTGGACCCTGGCGTTGGAAAGTGCCCTGACCATTAATTTTGGCGCTGTTGCCCCAATGTGACTATCTTCGTTTGTTTTCGGACGTGCAGATTGGCCCAGAGGCGATTAGACTAGGCACATCGTCCTGAGGAAATTTCCGGGTATTGGCCTGGCAGCATATTGCAGACGCATCCCGGCTCCAGGCGGAAGATAAGGAAAGTAGGCGATGGAATCCATTCTGGTAATCGAAGACAACCCGGATACCCGGGAATGGCTAAAGGCGCTTGCCGAGGAGGCCTTTCCGGGGGCCAGGGTGGACGAGGAGGCCACGCTGGAAGCCGGGCGCGCCGCGCTGGAGAAGGGCTACAATCTGGCCCTGGTGGATCTCAGTCTGCCAGACGGTAGTGGCGTGGATATCCTGATCGACATCCAGACCGGTCACCCGGATACCTTCGCTGTCGTCACGACCATTTACGATGATGATCGCCATCTCTTCGATGCCATTCGCGCCGGTGCCAAGGGTTATCTGCTCAAGGATCAGCCTCGTGAGCGCCTGGTAGCTCAGCTCAAGGGCATTGCCCGCGGTGATCCGCCCCTCTCTCCCGGGGTGTCTCGGCGCATCCTCCGGTATCTCGCTGGCGGCGCCCGACGCACGGAGTCGGACGCGCCCCGCCTGACGGATCGGGAAATGGAAGTTCTGGGACTGCTTTCCCGGGGCTTCAATCGCCACGAAATTGGCAAGGCACTCGATATTACCGCCAATACGGCTGCGGGCTATGTGAAGTCCATCTATCGCAAGCTGCACGTCTCCGGGCGGGCGGAAGCGATCAGGGAGGCCATTGGCTACGGACTGGTGAGCACCGGCCGACCGGAAGGCGACTGAGGTCGTCGTGTTCAGCGGCAGTGTCAGTTACCCGTTTCGGGGTCCTTTTTCCATTGCCCCGATACCCCTCCTGTCCCTGGTCACCCTGGGGGCATTGCTTGTTGTCGCTCTCACCCTGGTGGTCAGTCTTGGCAAACCCTGGCTCGGTGCCGGCTTCACCGCGGCCGATCAGCGTGATGCGGGGGTAATGGTCGACCATGTTCATTCCCACGGGCCACTGGCCGATGTCCTTGAAGTCGGTGACTCGATTCTGGCCATCAGCGGCGATGGTGAGCGCTGGATCTCCCTGGTTGGCTATGATCCCGATTTGGAGCCCCACACCCAGCCCAGTTTTCAGGCCTACAATCAATATCTTACCTTTCAGGGGGAGCTGGCTCGGATTATCGCCGGTGGAGAGGTTCATCTGCGCAGTCAGGATGGGGTCCATCAGCTTGAGCCCCGTAGCAATCGGCCCGTCGCGTCCCTGGGGCTTCAGTTCTGGTTGTTCCACCTTTTCGGACTGATGGCGCTGCTCATCAGCACCTCTGTCTGGGTGTTTCGGCGTCAGGGGTGGGCTCCCTTCTGCCTGTTCCTGTCCGGGCTGGGCTTTTTTATCGCCACAGCGGCCCATGCCGTCTGGATTACCCGGGAACTGGGTCTTCCCGCGGGGCAGTTTGATCTTCTGCTGCGGGTGAACCACCTGGGCCTGGCCATGCTGTTGGGTGGCATCATCAGTCTGTTGGCCTTTTATCCCCGGCCATTGCCGCGCATGCGGGCGCTGGCCGGAATTCTGGTCTTATTGCTCGCCTATCAGGTCAATGAGAACCTGCAGTGGTTCGACCTGCCGTGGCACACCTTCTATCTGCCCCTGCTGTTCTTCTACCTGTGCGCCGTCTTTCTGGCTGTGAACCAATGGCGGATGGCCAGCGGCAAGCCGGTGGCACGGGCGGCCATGAAGTGGATATTCCTGTCCGTGTTCATCAGCATGGGTGTGGGTATCGTGGTCTATTTCCTCCCCACCCTGATGGGGCAAAAGCCCGGCTTTTCCCAGGTCTTCCTGTCCGGATTCGCGGTCACGCTCTACGTGGGGTTCGCGCTCGGCGTGGTCCGCTACCGCCTCTTCGATCTGGACTACTGGTGGTTCATGGCCTGGCTGTGGTTCCTCGGCGGGCTGAGTGTCATCGTGCTGGATCTGGCCCTGGTGGCCTTTCTTGGCATGGGCTATGTGGAAGCCGCGGGTATCGCCGTCCTTCTGGTGGCCTGGGGATATTTGCCCCTGCGGCACTGGATCTGGCAGGTGCTCACGGGCCGCAGTCCCAACACCCTGGAGCATCATCTGCCGGCACTTGCCGAGGCCATCGTGCGCGCCCGCAGTAATGAGGCCGCCGAATTTGCCTGGCAGGAAATTCTGGCGTCCCTTTTCAATCCCCTGCGACTTGAGCGGACAGGCTGGCCGGTGCCGGACACCCGAATCGGCGCCAATGGCGCCGAACTTCTGGTGCCTGGTGTCACTGAAGACGATGGCATCTGCCTCTACCATGCTGATCGCGGTGGCCGCCTGTTCAGCTCACGTGATCGCAAGACGGTCCAGTCTCTGCTGACGGTCGCTCGCCGCCTGCACCAGGCTCGGGTGGCCGAAGCCGATGGTGCCCGCAATGAGCGTAGTCGCATCATTCGTGATCTGCACGATGATGTGGGTGGCCGTGTACTGGCGCTGATTCACTCGGCCACCACGGATCGCCAGGCCGAGCTGGCCCGGCGGGCCCTGGATGCCTTGCGGGAGACGATCCACGCCCTGGACGACAAGGATCTGATGTCGCTGGAGGAAATGGTCGCGGATTGGCGGGAACAGGCCCAGGAGCGCGGCGATGCGGCCGGTGTCCGGTTGGACTGGGCACTGGCCATCGATGCCGCCGCCGAGGTCATGCTGACACCACGCTATCGAATCAACCTGCGCCGAATTCTGGATGAAGCCCTTACCAATGCCCTGCGCCATGCCAGGCCCAGCAAGGTAGTCCTGCGTCTGGAGGCGGAGCCGAGACTGCTGCGAGGAGAGATCGTGAATAACGGTCTGCCCGAGGAGCTGCGCGACTCAAGGACCCTGCGGCCCGGTCGTGGATTGCATAATATGCGGACCCGGGCCCGTGAGCTGGATGGCGATCTCTTCCACGACCTGCGGCAGGTGGACGGTGAATGCCAGTTGCGGGTGGTTTTCGAGATTCCCCTTCCGGAACCCGAACCAGTACAAGGGGGCCCCCGTTTGGGGGGTGGCAGTCCCGCGGGTTTGAACTAGGCTTGGAGTGTCGTCGGAGAAGTTGAGCGGGCTTGCACGGCGACCCCTGTGAACGAGGTACTCCATGTCTGGCGATTGAGGAGGGGAGCGGGTTTTACGACCCGGGAAGGTTAGACTCCAGGGGAGCCCGGCTTGGCCGGGTTGGAGAAACCTTCAGGCGAGGGCCCTTATGGGCCCGAGCCGACCCCAGAGTAAGCAGGGAAAGAGAACGCCCCGGTGGCTCACCGGGGCGTTTTTTTATCCAAGGTAGTGGGGTGCTGCTTAGGGAACCTCTGATTAATTCTAGAATTAATCAGAGGTTCCTTAGTAACGTGGCCAATGGCTGACAAGCTCTGACCGAGGCAGCGTGATCAGCTTTTCCAGTTCCTCGTCTGATAGTGGCTTGCTGAAGAAAAAGCCCTGGACCAGATGGCAATCCTGTTGCAGAAGCCAACGGAGCTGCTCCTGGGTTTCCACCCCTTCCGCCACCACGGTCAGGCCGATTTCCGCCGCCATGGTAATGGTGGCGCGGGCAATGGCCGCTTCTTCCTTGCTGCTGGCCACATTGCGTACGAACTGCCGGTCCAGCTTGAGGATGTCGATGGGCAGTTGACGCAGATAGCTCAAGGAACTGTAGCCGGTGCCGAAATCATCCAGGGCCAGTCTTAGCCCCAGTGCCTTGAGCTCTCTTAGCAGGGCAATGTGATGCTCGGGGTCGTTCATCACCAGACTCTCGGTAATCTCCAGGACCAGGCGTTCAGGCGCAACCTGGTGCTCTTCCAGAGTCGTTCGCACGTCTTCCACCAGTTGGCCGGTATCGAACTGGCCAACCGAGAGATTGACTGAGATATAGAAATCCTCATCGGTTCTTGCCTGCCACAAATGGGCATGGCGGCATGCCTCTTCCAGTACCCACTTGCCCAACGGCACGATCAGGCCGGTCTCCTCCGCCAGCGGAATAAAGTCGCCCGGCGAGACATTGCCATGTTCAGGGTCCTGCCAGCGGGCGAGAGCCTCCACACCCAGGATGCGACCGGAAATGGCGTCTACCTGGGGTTGATAGTGAAGATGCAATTGACCGCCATTGATGGCCCTGCGCAGAGCGGTTTCCAGGGCCAGCCGCTGCATGGCCTCACGGTGCATATCGGCCTGGAAAAACTGGTAACTGTTGTTGCCGGACTGCTTGGCACGGGCCATGGCGATGTCGGCGTGTTGAATCAGGGCTTCGGCGGAATGGCCGTCATCCGGGAAGAAGGCCACCCCCACAGAGCAATTAACCCGCAGCTCGGTATCTTCCAGTTGGATGGGCTGGTTGACCACCCGGATGATTTCCTCCAGCCGGCGGGTGACCGTCTTGCTTCTTTGGGACTGCAGGGAGAGCAGGAACTCATCACTGCTCTGGCGGGCAACCATTTCCGATTCATCCATCATCGAGGCCAGTCGGCGGCCTATCTCGCGCAAAATCTTGTCACCAATATCATGGCCCAGGGAGTCGTTGATGGACTTGAAGCGATCCACGTCCAGGAACAGAACGGTGAATCGGCTACCGCGCCGGTCATGTTCCCGAATCCGGCGTGTAAGCTGCTGACGGAACATGCTCCGATTTGGCAGACCGGTGAGTGGATCGTAATGGGCCAGTTCGTCGAGGCGGGACTCCGTTTCCTGTTTTGCGAAAATCTCGTCGGCCAGGTCCTGGGCCATATTGGCGTAGGAGAAACGCAGCTCAAGCAACTCGCGCAGGTGCCGGCTGCCATGCCAGCTACTGGCCAGCAACAGTACCGCCACGGTGAACATCAGGGCGGCCAGTATGAAATGCAGGGGCTCGGCTGCCAGCATCAGGCGAATCAACAGAGGCGAACAGCTCAGGATGAGGAAGCCGGCCACATAAGGAAAATGTGTGGATCCGGCGGCAGCAACCAGAGCATTGATGGTGAGCAGGATCAGGGCCAGTGCAATGGTCAGTGCCGGCATCTCCGCCGGGAAAAAGAGCAGGCCGGCAAGGCCCCAGCCGAGGGCGGAAAGGTAGGCAGTCGCCAGAAACGCGTTTTCCCACAGTCTCAGCTGCAGGGAGAGCTTGGCGTCGCCGAACCGCCAGAAGGCAAGATGTGCCACCGCGCGGGCGCCTTCCGCGACTACCATCCAGGCGAGAAAAAGGTAGGCCAGGCCATTGAACGGGTCCCGAAAGAGCAGGGCGACCAACAAGGCTGCCAGCAGCGCCAGGGGATAGCTGCCCCGGTGGCTGTGATACAGACTTCGAATCAGCTCCGCCCGCGAGCGGCCCTCGGTGTCAGTCAGCATTATAAAGCAGCTTGCTTTGCGGGCGAGGGGATTGGATCACAGGCAACACGACGTGGGTCTCCCGTTATGTAAAAAACCGTTTTCACCCAATCCCTGGTTGTCAGTTTGTTGTTCCGCTCGGGTGCGGTAATCTCAGTGGATACCTCAAACTATAACAAGCTGATATCGAGGTCCACTGTGAGAAGATCGTCCCTGCCTCCGAGCGGTGTCAATGTGCCGACCCGCGGCGATGCTGGCAATCCCCTGCTGCGGGGACTGCTGGGGTGGCTGCCCTGGTCGGGCATGTTGGTGGCGCTGCATTTCACGACAGGGAGTGTCGTTGATCCCTTGTGGCCGAGTCTGGCCATTATTGGCCTGGCCAGCGTCCTGCTGCTGTTCACACTGCTGAGACAGCTGCCCGCACTGCGCGGCGGGGCGGATCCGGGCTTATGGGCCTGGCAGGCAGGCAGCGGGACGCTGATCATTGCCGCCAGCCTGTACGTGCCGGCTCCCGAGAGTCAGCTCAGTTTGCTTTTGGCTGCTTTGCCCTGGCTGGCTGTGCATGGCCGCCACCTGGGACTCTGGGCAGTCGCCGGCATGGCCTTCATTCTCCTGGCGGCCGCGGCAATGGCGGCCGGTGAGCGGCTCATCACGCCCGGCCTTTTGACCGGCCTGGCCGCCTGGATGCTGGCGGTGCTGGGCCTGCTGCTGGCGCTCGGGAGCCCGGCTGGACGCCTGGCCACTCGCGCCGCGCAGCAGGAGTCAGGCTTGCCGCGGGTGCTTGATCGGGAGGGCTTGATTGAGGTGCTGGATCGGGAGCGGGCCCGCGCCCGGCGTCAATCCGGGCCGCTGAGTGTCTGCCTCATGGATCTGGATGACCTGGGTCGGATTCACCTGGAACGGGGGCAGGCCGCTGTCGATGCCCTCAATCAGGCTTTTGGCAAGGTCATGCTGGCCCGAATCCGCCAGATGGATGTGATTGGACACCTGCAGGAAGGGGATGAGGCCATTGGCCCCTATTCGGCCCAATGCTGGATCGCGGTTCTGCCGGGGACCGGCATTGCCGGGGCGGTGTCCTTTGCCAATCGGATCCGCCATGCCGTGGACCAGCTGCCTCTGCGGCTTGATGGTGAGCGCATTCGTTGCAGCGCCTCGGCCGGGGTCGCCGAGTACCGCAACGGAGAGCCCAATGGCAGTCTCCTGACTCGTGCAGAGAGTGCCCTGCACCGGGCCCAGCGCCTGGGGAGTAACCGGGTCGAGCGGGAAACTGCGGGCGAGGCGCGGGTGCCGCCCGCCTGAGGCTGTCCGGCGGGCCTTGATGGGGTAGAATCCGGGCCCGATTCCCTGGCCTCACGATACATAGAGATTGTTCATGGCAACAGTGACAGAGCAACGGGCCGACTGGCGCGTTCGGCTCGGCGACTGGATTGACAGTCCCGGTCCCCGCAACTTCGTTATTGGTCTCATCATCCTCAACGCCATCATCCTCGGCCTGCAGACTTCGCCCGAGATTCGGACGGTAGCCGGGGATTGGATGCGGCTGATCAACGCCTTTGTGGTGGGGGTCTTCGTCCTGGAAGTGGGCGGCAAGCTGGTGGCCCGTGGCACCCGTTTCTGGGGTGACGGCTGGAATGTATTCGATTTTCTGATCGTCGCCATCTCCCTGGTCCCCGATTCCGCGGGTCTCTCGGTTCTTCGAGCACTCCGCATCCTGCGGGTGCTGCGCTTGCTCTCCACCGTTGGCCACCTGCGGGTGGTGACCGAATCCCTGCTCAAGGCCATTCCCGGTATCGGCTGGATCGGTCTGCTATTGCTGATTGTCTTTTATGTCTTCGGGGTCATGGGCACCGAGATGTTCGGCGAATCCTTTCCCCGCCAGTTCGGCCACGTGGGCGCCAGCATGTACAGCCTGTTCCAGATCATGACCCTGGAAGGCTGGTCGGAAGACATCGCCCGGCCGGTGATGGATGTCTATCCCTATGCCTGGGTCTATTTCATCATCTTCATTCTGATGTCCTCGTTTACGGTCCTGAACCTCTTCATCGGCATCATCGTCAACTCCATGCAGGAGCTGCACTGGACCGAAGAGGAGGCCAAGCAGGCCGAACGCGAGGACCAGGCGCGGCAGGAGCGGGAGCGCATGCTGCACCTGATCGAGGATCTCCACGCCAAGGTTGATCGTCTGGAATCCGAGGCCAACGGCCGAGACGGTGGACGATAAGCTGGGCCACTATCGCCAGCGCACACAGTTGCGGCCGGCTTCCTTGGCGTCATAGAGTGCCTCGTCGGCACGGCGGATCAGGGATTTGCCGGCTTCCCGACGATCATCGAAGGTGGCAACGCCGACACTGATGGTGATGGCGATATCGCCAGCGCTGGTGGTGATGGGGGCAGCGGCGACGCGTTCACGGATATCCTCGGCAATCTGGATGGCGTCCGCCTGACTGGACCCGGGAAGGACGATTCCGAACTCTTCCCCGCCAAGGCGGCCGATATGGTCACCACGACGGCGCCGGCTGCGCAGAAAGGGCATCAATTTGCGAAGGATCTCGTCGCCCACCGGATGCCCATAGCGATCATTGATGGGCTTGAAATGATCCAGATCGATCATCAACACGGCCAGCGGATCCTGTGAATTCCGGGCTTCGTCCAGAGCAGCTTTCAGTGCCCGCTGGAAACCGCGTCGGTTAAGGACGGCAGTGAGTGAATCCCGGTAGGCCATCTGTTCCAGGACGGCCTGTTTTTCCTTCTGGACCCGAACGTCCAGGGAAATGGCGGAAAAGCGAATCAGCTCACCTTCTTCGTTGCGGTGAGCCAGCAGGGTCGTCTGCACCGGGAGCTCCTTGCCTTTCGTATCCCGGTAGCACAGTTCACCACTCCACTGTCCCTGGGCCTTGGCGGCAGGCATGGCCGTCTCGGTCAGGGTCTTCAGGCTTTCCTCGGTGTGCGCCTGGCGTGTCATGAAGCCTTCCAGACTGTCTTCGGGCCCGATGCCAAGCACACGTCGCCCGGCGGTATTGAGAAAACGGAGGCGGCCATCGGGGTCACTGATTCCAATGATCGCTGGCGTCGCTTCAATGATTTCGAACAATTGCTGCCGGTCCTGTTCTGCCGCCCTGACTCGATTGAGATCCTCCATGACGCCATCAACGAATAGTTCACCCGATTCGAGGTATCGCTTGCGCACCGAGATGCGAAAATGACCAACGCGCCCCTTCAGGGTTCGCACCTTGACCGTCTGGGTATACCAGTCATCGGCCCTTTCCAGTCGTTCAAGAAAGATTTTACGGTCCGCCGTTTCCGCATAGAGTGCCGACACCGGTGTGGCCAGAAGATGCTCCACGCTGTCGGCTTCACTCAGGCGGACCATTTCATTATTGACAGAGAGGAATCGTCCCTTGCCATTGACGCTGCTGCGGTAGATGCCCACGGGCAGGTTCTCCACAACATCCATGAGAATCTCCAACTCCCGCTCATGATCATTGCGGGCAGTGACGTCATGGATGATTGAGACCAGGCGGGTTTCGTTGCCAAAGTTGACCGGAGAGCTATAGACCTCTACATCCCTGACTCTGCCGTCGGCAAGCCGGTGCTGGAACCGAAAGAAATTGCGCTTTTCCTTCAGCGCGGCTTCCATTTCCCGCTGGATGTCTGCCTTGGGAAGGATGTTGATGTCGGATATATTGCAACTGAGCAAGCTGTCACGGTCGTAGCCGTAATAGTCAACGGCTGAGGCGTTGACATCGCAAAGCCTGCCGGTATTCGGGTCAATAAGGAGCATGATGGCCACCGAGTGGTGGAACATCTGTTGGAACATGGACTGTCCGCTTTCCCTGATCGGCATGCCTTGTTGCGCCCCAGTTGCTCCGGTCTGCTAGCTTGGATACTACTGGCCGAGATGGGATGCGTCACGCTTTGCGTGGGACTGGTCCCGCAGTCCCAATGGCTGCTAGATTGGCACCCTGATCACGTGGAGGGAGAAGCGGAGATGGTCCTGGCCACTCTATTGGTTTATCTACTGCTGTTGCTGGCCATCGGAGCCTGGGCCCGTCAGCGGGTCAGTGATAGTGCCGACTTCCATCTGGCCGGCCGGCGCCTGGGGCCCGTGGTTGCGTCCCTGAGTGCCTCAGCCAGTTCTTCTTCGGTCTGGACCCTCCTTGGCATGAGCGGCGCAGCCTACGCCTGGGGGATTCAGGCGGTGTGGCTGATTCCGGCCGTGGTCTCGGGCTTTGCCATCAACTGGTTCCTGGTTGCCCCCCGCCTGCAGCAAAGCAGTCGCGATAACCAGGCTCTTACATTGGTGGAATACCTGGCCCACGGTACTCGGCCATCCATGCAGCGTGTGTTGAGGCTGCTGGGTGGTCTGCTGATTCTTTTTTGCTTTACCTTTTATGTTGCCGCTCAATTTGATGGTGCAGGCTCCGCCATCGCCACCGCGGTCCCGCAAGTCAGCACCACCAATGCCATTATCGTGGGTGCGGCCATTGTGATTGCCTATGTGGTCATGGGCGGCTTCTGGGCCGCCAGCGTGACCGATGCGGTTCAGGGTCTGATGATGCTCCTGGTTGCTCTGGTGCTGCCCTATGTGGCGCTGGCGGCAGTGGGTGGTCCGGTGGCTCTGATGGAAGGGCTGGCGGCCCTGAACGAACCCGGCCTGACCCGCCTGGTGGATCAGCCCAGTCTGCTTCTGGCCATGGTCTTCATTGTCGGTCTGTTTGGCATCGGCCTTGGTTACCCCGGCCAGCCTCATGTGGTTAATCGTTTCATGGCCATGCGCGACGGCCACGAGATCCGTCTTGCCCGCCGGGTGGCCCTGGGCTGGGCGGCCCTGATCTATATCGGCATGGTGGTACTGGGCTGGAGCGGTCGCGTTCTGATGCCCGAACTGCCTGACGCCGAGGATGTCCTTTTGGTACTCAGCGTGGACTTGTTGCCGGCGGTGATTGGCGGTTTGATCACAGGTGGCGTACTGGCCGCCATCATGTCCACTTCCGATAGCCAGCTGCTGGTGGCCAGTGGCTCGGTCAGTCACGACATGCGCCGTGGCGATTTTTCGGTCCTGGTGGATCGCCTGGTGGTAGTCACCGTGGGAATCGCCGCGGCCATCCTGGCTCTGCTGGTGCCCGAGAGCATTTTCGATCGGGTATTGTTCGCCTGGCAGGTGCTGGGTAACGGTTTCGGTCCCCTGTTGTTGGTCCTGCTCTGGCGCGGGCCGGTGGCCGATGCCTATCGCCTGGCAGCCATTGTCGTCGGTGCCGGTCTGACCATTTTCATCAGCTTCTTTCCCGATGCGCCGGGGAATGCGGTGGAGCGCCTGCTGCCCTTTTTCCTGTCCCTGCTGATCGCCTGGTTGGGCTATCGGCAGGCTCTTCGGCCATGACGGGAACAGTGGGTACCCTGCCGGGTCGAACGGGGGAGAGGCAATCGAGAGGTGGCTCATGGTCAAGATCACCACAGGCCGAACCCTGGCCGGCATGCTCATCGCCATGGGGCTGTTCATTACCGGCTGCGCCCATAACGGCATGACGGACCCGGAACGGCAATCGGCCTATGCCGAACCCAAGCGCCAAAGTGAATATTTCCGCTGCGTAGGCGGCTCCGCCATCCCCCGTTTCACCCCCGGCGGTAATGTCCCCGAGGAGCTCCAGGTGCCACGGGTGGGAGGCTGTCGCTACCGCTGACGGGCCCCATCGCGGATGAATCCGCTCCTAGGGCAAGATATTCCCAGGCCTGGAATCCGGCACCGTAGGAGCGAATTCACTCGCGATGCCCTAGGCTGATTGGTGCCTTGTTGCGCATCGATTGTTCAACGGTTGGTCAAGCGCAACTCAATGCGGCGGTTGCGGGCCCAGGCCTCGGGGCCGTCGCCGTCGTCCAGGGGTTGGTGTTCGCCGAAGCCGGCCGCGGCCAGGCGGTCTTCGGGCAGGCCCTGCTCTGAAAGATAGTGAACGATATTGAGTGCCCGGGCCGTTGAGAGCTCCCAGTTGGAGGGGAACTGCTCGGTGCGGATGGGGCGTCGGTCGGTGTGGCCTTCCACCTGCAGCACCCAGTCGATGTCGTCCGGGATGCGTGCGCTGATTTCCTCGAAGGTGTCGGCCAAGTGGTCCAGTGTCTCCCGGCCTTCTGAACCGATCTCCGCCGAGGCGCTTTCAAAGAACAGCTCCGATTGGAAACGAAAGCGATCGCCGACGATCTCGATTTCCTCCACATCGGCCAGGGCCTCGCGCAGGCGGCCGAAGAACTCCGAGCGATAGCGGTCCAGTTCTTCCACCCGCTCGGCCAGGGCCACATTCAGGCGCTCGGCCAGATCACTGATCTCCGCCCGCTGCACGGCAATGGTGGCCTCGGAGATATCCAGGGCCTCGGACAGGGCGGTGAGCTGCTCGCGCAGGGCGCGGATGTCATCCCTGAGCGCGGTCACCTGAGCCTGGGCCTCGGCGGAGATCGCTTCTTCCTCCTCCAGGGCCTCCGCTGTCTCATCCAGATCCCGCTCCAGAACCACGATGCGTGCTGACTGATCGTCCAGCTCGGCCTCGGCTTCGGCCAGTGCCGCTTCCCGGTCGCCCAATAGCTCGGCCAGCCGTGCCCGTGCCGCCTCGCTAACTGCCAGTTCGCCGGCCAGGGTTTCGCCCCGGGCCAGACTGGCGGCCAGGGCCTCGTCGAGCTCGGAGACCCGCGTTTCCAGGCGGCGCCGTTCCCGGCGCTCCATGGACAGGGTCTCGGCCAGTTCGGCAACTTCCTCTTCCAGGGCGCTGAGGGTCTGGTCGCGGTCGTAGAGCGCCTCGCTGGTGTAGAACTGGGCCACCACGAAGAACAGCAGCACGAAGACGAAGACCAGCAGAATCGTGGCCAGTACGTCCACGAATCCCGGCCAGATATCGAAGCGATCCCGCCCCCGGCGGCTGCTGCCAAACATGGCTTACTCCTGTCCCTTCTGCTGGTAGGCGATGGTCTTGGCCAGCAGCCGGATTTCCTCGCGCAGGGTGCCCACCAGCTGCTCACGGTCACGCTCCACCGAGGCGCGCAGGTCGCTGGTGGCCCGGGCCAGGTCGCGCAGCCCGTCCTGGAGGGCGGCATCCTCGCCGGCCTGGCGTTCGCCGGCATCGGCCAGGCGTTCCAGCACCGGGCGCAGCTCGGCCTGGGTCCGGGACAGGCCGGTCAGAGCCTTGCGCTCGCCCTGGCCTTGTTCGGTCAGGCGGGCCAATTCCGTCGCCAACTCAGTCAGACGGGCATCGGCAGCGCGGCGGTCTTCCTCGGAGCGCTGCATCATGCGCTGTAGCTGCTCCAGGGAATCGGCGGTCTGTTCCAGCAGGGCCTGGATATAGGCGGGCACATTGCCTTCCTCGCCGCCGCCGGAGAGGGCGCCACTGGCCAGGCGTGTCTGGCCGGAGAGCCATTCCTCCAGGTCGTTGTAGAAGCGGTTCTGGGCGGTGCCGGTCTGAAGATCGATAAAGCCCAGCACCACCGCGCCGGCGAGACCGAACAGGGAGGAGGAAAAGGCCGTGCCCATGCCGCCCAGCGGGGCTTCCAGGCCGGCCTTGAGATCCTCGAAGAAGGCCGCGGCACTGCGGTCCTCGATGGACAGCCCGGCGATGACATTGCCCACCGCGCGCAGGGTGTCGAGCAGGCCCCAGAAGGTGCCCAGCAGACCGAGAAAGACCAGCAGGCCGATGAAATAGCGGGAGAGGTCGCGGGACTCATCCAGCCGAGCGCGGACACCATCCAGCAGGGTGCGCAGTGAAAGGGTGGATAGCCTGAGATTGTCACCCTCGCGGCCGGTGAGCAGCCGGGCCATGGAGCCCAGCAGGCGGCTCTCGCCGGGGGCATCGGCCTGGCCCTTGCGAAAATCCCGGATCCAGTGCTGCTCGGGGCGCAGGATCAGGACCTGGCGGAAATTGATCAGAATCCCCACCAGCAGTACCGACAGGATCAGGCCATTGAAGACCGGGTTGGCCATGAAGGCCTGTTCCAGGGGGCGGTAGAGTAGCAGGGCGACGGCGACTACGGCGCCCAGGAACAGCGCCATCCACACGATTACACGGGCGGGGTCTCTCACGACGGCATCTCCTTGTTCCGGAATTTCCGAGTATCACATGAGCCGGGTGCACTTTGCAGCCGTGCCCGGGGACAGGGCTTGCGGCCCGGATGGGGTAGAATGCCCTGCAATCCGCCGCATTTCATCGTGTCCACAGACAAGGGAGTGACATGGGGGCGCCAGCCACTGTCCAGCTTGAAGGGCAAAGCCTGACCTGCGCGGGAGAGTGGCGTCTGCCGGGCGTGGCGGCGCTTGAAGCCCGGCTTGAGCAGTTGTCGCTGCCCCGAGGCAGGCTGGAGATTTCGGGGGAAGCCCTGGAAGGCCTGGATGTGGCCGGTGCCCGGCTGCTGCATCGTCTGGTGTCACGCGTGGAGGCGGCCGGCGGCGAGGTCAATCTCCATCTTTGCGAAGAGCACCGGCGTCTATTGGAGCTGGCGGCCAGGGTTCGTCGTCCCGAGCGCCTGCATGAACCCCGTGAAAGCTTCCTCAGTGAAGTGGGGCGGGTCAGTTGGGAGCACTGGTGGGAGTTTCGCGGATTCCTGGGGTTTCTCGGAGAAGTGGTCGCGGAATTTGCTCGACGCCTGCTGCGGCCCTCCACCGCCCGTCCCCGCCGTTTTCTCAATGAATTGGAGCAGGGCGGCGTTCGGGCGGTGCCGATCGTGGCCGTCCTGAGTTTCCTCGTCGGTCTGGTCATTGCCTATCAGCTCAGTACCGCCCTGGATACCTACGGGGCAACGGTCTTCCTTCCCGAATTGCTCACCACCACCATGCTGCGGGAATTAGGCCCCTTGATTGTCGCCATTCTGGTGGCGGGGCGCACCGCATCATCGTATGCGGCCGAGCTTGGGACCATGAAAATCAATGAAGAGATCGATGCCCTCAGAACGCTTGGCATCAGTCCTTTCGATATGCTGATCCTGCCCAAGCTGCTGGCCCTGATTTTCGCCCTGCCGTTATTGACCGTGCTGGCCGGCCTGAGCGGCATGCTGGGTGGTGCGCTGGTCAACTGGGCCGTTCATGAACAGGGTGTGACCGCCTTTCTGCAACGACTGCCTGAAGGCATGAGCTACCGCCATTTCTGGTTGGGCCTGGTCAAGGCGCCGGTCTTCGCCGCCGTCATCGCCCTGATCGGTTGTCGCCAGGGCTTGCGGGTCAAGCGCGGGGCCGGCGGTGTGGGGCAGGCCACCACCCGGGCCGTGGTGCAGGCCATCTTCGCCGTGATCGTCATCAATGCGGTGTTTTCCATCATCTACAATTTGCAGGGGCTATAGAGATGGCTGCCGGGGAAAGCGTCATCCGGGTAAGAGGGCTGGTCAATCGCTTTGGTCAGCACCGGGTTCATGATGGTCTGGACCTGGATGTCTTCTCGGGCGAGATTCTGGGGCTGGTGGGCGGCAGTGGTGCCGGCAAGACGGTCTTGCTGCGTACCCTGCTCGCCCTGCGGCAACCGCAGGCGGGCAGCATAAGGTTCTTCGGTGAAGAACTGGTGGGCGCGTCCGAAGCCAGACTGCGTGCGCTGCGCCAGCGGATCGGCATGTTGTTCCAGGGTGGCGCCCTGTTTGGCGGTCTGAATGTCATCGACAACCTGACCCTGCCCTTGCGGGAGCATACGGATCTGTCATCGGCAGTGGCCGAAGAACTGGCGCTGATCAAGCTGGAGATGGCCGGCCTGGAACCGGAAGTCGCCTGCCTGTATCCCAATGAGCTGAGCGGCGGCATGATAAAGCGAGTGGCCCTGGCACGGGCCCTGATCATGGACCCGGAGGTTTTGATCCTGGATGAGCCCACGGCCGGACTGGATCCTGTCAATGCGGCCGCTTTTGATGCCTTGATTGTGGAACTGAGTCGCCTGCTGGGATTGACCGTGCTGATGGTCACCCATGACCTGGATGCCCTCTGGCAGAGTACGGATCGCGTTGTTTACCTGGGCCAGGGGCGTGTTCTGGAGCAGGGGCCGATTGACACATTGAGTCAGTCTCAGATCCCAGCGGTTTCCCGATATTTTGCCGACCGGCGCAGCCGCGAGCGAATGAATTGATCAGAGGTTCCTCAAGGAACACTGGAAACGAGTGATGGAAACCAACAGCAATTACACCCTGACCGGATTATTCGTGCTGGTCTTCCTGGTCGCCGCCATCGTGCTTAGTTTGTGGATCGCCGGTGACCTGCGTCGGGGCGAGACGACTTTCTACACCGTTTACATGGCAGAGCCTGTTTCGGGTCTGGCGGAAAACTCCCGGGTCCTGATGCAGGGGGTGCCGGTGGGTCGCGTTCACAGTCTGTCCCTGGATCCGTCGGATCCACGACGGGTCAAGGTGACACTGGACCTGGCGGCCGATACACCGGTACGTGCCGACACCACCGCCGTGCTGAGAAGTCAGGGGGCCACCGGTCTTCTGCGCCTGGAGCTTGAGGGTGGCAGCCCCGATGCAGGTCCCCCGCCCCAGCCCGAAGGCGAGCCCTATCCCGTGATCCAGTCACGCCTGTCCTTCTGGGCCCGCCTCGACGACAGCGTGGATGATGGCATGGAGGCGGTGGAAACCGTGGCGCGTCAATTGAATCGCTTGCTCACTGATGAGAACACCGATGCCCTGGCCGCCTCCATTCAGAACCTGGAAAGCCTCACCGCTGCCCTGGCCCGCAATGCGGAACAGATGGATGAACTCATGGCGAGTACTGCCGGCATGGCCCGTCAGGGCGAGCGGATTGGCGAACGGGTGCCGGAGACCATTGACCGTCTGGATGAGGCCCTGGGCAGTTTTAATACCCTGGCCGGACAATTGGAACGGACCGCTGCGGAGATGGAGGGGACTGCCTCCGCCGGGCGGGTGGGCGTCGAGTCATTCAATCGGCGGACCCTGCCTGAACTGGAGGCCATGCTGGATGACCTGCGCCAGGCCAGTGACAGCCTGCGCCGCCTGGGTGATCAACTGGAAGATGAACCCCAGCGATTGATATTGGGCCCACCGGAAGTCGAACCCGGTCCGGGTGAACGATAGGGGAATAATGATGAAGGCATTTCGAATCACTCGGGTCGTGGCTGTAACGGCCCTGATCATGATGGTCTCTGCCTGCACCATCGGCCCCACTCGGGGTGAGGCGCCGCGTCTGCACCTCCTGGAATGGGACGGCAGCGGCGTTGAGGCAGCAGCAGAGCGTCGTGATGCTGTCCTGCTGATTGCCACGCCGTCCGCCTCGCCGGGGCATGAAAGCGCGGCCATGAAATATCGACAGCAGGGGTACGAGCTTCGGCAGTTCGCCCGCAATCGCTGGGCCGACAAGCCCGCCCGTCTGATTGCCACGGCCCTTACCGAGGCCCTCGAAGACAGCGGCCAGTTCCGCCATGTGGCGGCGCCCGGCAGTCGCGTCAATGCCGACTATCGCCTGGACAGTGAACTGGTTCGCCTCGAGCAGTTGTTTGAAAATGAGGCCAGTGGGCTGCGTCTGACTATACGATACCGCCTGGTGGATCTGAAGACCGGTGAGGTTCTCGGCAGTCTGCGTCAGGAGCTGCGGGAGAGCAGTGAGAGCAATGATCCCGCGGGCGGTGTGGCAGCCGCCAACCGGGCCTTGAATAAAGGCCTGCTTGCCCTGCTTGAGGCATTGCCAGCTTGGCTGGAGGCCGCCACCGACCATGACTGAGATCCGTGATGCCCGTGACACGGATTTGGACTGGGTACTCACGCTCAACCGGGAGTGGGAGGCAGTCCTGAGTCCGCTGGATGGTGAGCGCCTGAAACGACTGCATGAGCAGGCGGCGGTGCATCGCATTGCCGAGCCGGCCGGCCGGCCCACCGCCTTTCTGATGGCCTTCCGGGAAGGCAGTGGCTATGACAGCAGCAACTATCGCTGGTTTGCCCAACGCTATCCCCGCTTTCTCTACATCGACCGGGTGGTGGTGGCCAGCGCCGCCCAGGGTCATGGTCTGGGCAAGGCCCTCTACCAGGATCTATTCCGCATCGCCCGCTCCTGGGGGATCACGACCGTCTGTTGCGAGTTCGATGTGATGCCGCCCAACCCGGTGTCGGAGCGGTTCCATGAAGCCCTCGGGTTCCAAGAGGTGGATCAGCGCCGCTACGGCACGCCCCCGAAAATGGTCTCTCTGCGCGTCATTCAGATCTGATTGTTGGGCAATGCCTTTCACTGGCTTGATGCAAATCAAGCCGTTATCTTCTCAATTGGCTATGCTTTCTATGCCTAGTGGGCCACGCGGCTAGTTCGGTGACGCCTCTACGCTTCGGTATCGGTATCGAGCAGGGCAGTGCCCTTCGATGCCGGTGACGGGTTGGGTCCCGGCCTTGGTGTCGACAGGCCTTTGCAAGGACGCCGTAAACCCATCCCTGGGGGCTCTGCACGCGACGTCCTGTCGCTCACAGCCTTGCAAAGCCCTGTCGGCACCAAGACCTACTGTTTTTGGTGGTCACCTGGGCTGTGCTCTCGGAGTGTTTGGCTCTGGCTGGGAGGAGAGCGGCCTTAGCTGACTCGAAGCCAATCTGTCCCAAACCCGAATCCACCTTCAGCAGGCACAGCCCAGGTGACGTCCCCAAAGAGT
>NZ_JAYGII010000023.1:0-41614 GCF_034931365.1 Natronospira elongata | reverse complement strand
GTCGTTCTTGACCGCCTCCATGAACTCCTCGGTGATCAACAGGGAGAGGTTGAACTGGCGCAGGCGGCCGTCTTCGCGCTTGGCGCGAATGAAATCCATCACGTCCGGATGGCCGATATCGAAGGTGCCCATCTGCGCGCCGCGGCGGCCACCGGCGGAGGAGACGGTGAAGCACATGCGGTCGTAGATATCCATGAAGCTCAGCGGCCCGGAGGTGTAGGCGCCGGCACCGGAGACGTAGGCCCCCTTGGGGCGCAGGGTGGAGAACTCATAGCCGATGCCGCAGCCGGCCTTGAGGGTCAGCCCGGCTTCATGAACCTTGCCGAGGATGTCGTTCATGGAATCCCGAATGGTGCCGGAGACGGTGCAGTTGATGGTGGAGGTGGCCGGCTTGTGTGCCTGGGCACCGGCGTTGGACACGATCCGCCCGGCCGGGATGGCGCCCTGGCGCAGGGCCCAGAGGAAACGCTCGTACCAGTGTTCGCGGGCATCGGGCTTTTCCACCTCGGCCAGGGCCCTGGCGACGCGCTTGTAGGTGTCATCGACGGTTTCGTCGAGGACGGTGCCATCCTTGGTCTTGAGGCGATACTTCTTGTCCCAGATGTCCACGGACGCATCCTGGACGGGGATCGCCTTTACTGCTGTCTTGTCCATTTCAAGCGCGGTGCTCATGTTGCCTCCTGATGATTATTTATTGACCGGGCACACGCGCGCGCACGCGCTTGTCGGCCACGGCCTGGCTTAATTACTTGGACTGGAGTCCTTCCCCTCTCGTTCGACGCGACCGGCGTGGCCGGTGCTCGCTCCCGTGATCTGTCACCCCGTGGACAACTCTGTGGATAAGCTGGGGATGACAAAACACAATATCTTGTGACGAATAACAACTAGCGTAGCAGGGCCGGAATCCCTGTCAAGAAATTTCACGGGCCGGGCATCATATCGAAAAATAACTGCAAAACAAGGACTTGACAGCTTGCACGGGGCACGCTCCAGGGCCCTAACGTGGGTAAATTCAGGCACTTAAGGTCTCGGGCAGGTTTCTGGGCGCCCCAAGATATTGTGTTGGGGATGGCCAGGGCCGCGTCAGAAAGCCGCCGGATTTGAATAATCGTCAAGAAAACCACGATCGGGGGTCTTGAAACGGGGACGAGCGCCCCTAAATCGGATATCAGAACGGCATATCCAGGCAATCAGCCCGGAAACATCAGGAGGTGATGACCATGGCAATGAACATTAGCCCGTATCGTCGTCGGCCCTGGGGTCTGATGAATCAGCTCCAGAATGAACTCAACACGATTTTTGACGGTGTCCCCGGTTATGAGAGCGAGACCGGTGAGGTGTCCGATTGGGCCCCGGCGGTGGACATCCGCGAGGAGCAGGACCGCTTCATCCTGCATGCGGACGTGCCCGGCGTGGACCCCAATGACATCGAGATCACCATGGAGAACGGCACCCTGACCATCCGCGGTCAGCGGACCGAGGAAAACAAGGAAGAGCGCAACGGCTATCGCCGCGTGGAGCGCGTCTCCGGCCAGTTCTTCCGGCGCTTCGTGCTGCCCGACAGCGCGGATGCCGACAAGATCAGCGCCGAGAGCAGGAACGGCGTGCTGGAAGTGGTGATTCCGAAGCAGGAGAAGGTCCAGCCGCGCCGGATTCAGGTCAAGGGCTGAACAACCGGCCGCGCGCTGTCAGATCAGGACTGGCCCGGGCTTGCCCGGGCCATTTTTTTGTCCATCCCGCCCGGCCTGTCACCCCCCTCACGGGGGGATGGTAACGGCGGCGGAAAAACGCGAGAATCGGCAACTTCAGCCGGCCTTCGGGGAACCCGGCGAAACGCTTGCAGTCTTCTTATAGACGTCGGAAGTCGATTAACCACTTTTCAACCCATGCATGAGGAGAGACCACTCATGAGCAGAGCCATCCTGCCCAAATTCGCAGGTGTTCTGAGCTTGTTTGTACTGAGTTTTGCGGCTCAGGCCGCGCTGCCAGCCACAGACGGCCAGGGACGGGAGTTGCCCTCGCTGGCACCCATGCTGGAAGAGGTTTCGCCGGCGGTGGTCAATATTTCCACGCGCGGCACGGTGGAGGTGCAGCGGCACCCCTTCGCCAACGACCCCTTCTTTCGGCGCTTTTTCGACATGCCCGACCAGCCCCAGGAGCGGGAGACCCAGAGCCTGGGCTCCGGGGTGATCGTGGATGCGGAAAACGGGGTCATCCTGACCAACCACCATGTGATTGATAATGCCGACCAGATCTCGGTCCACCTGCATGACAACCGGACCTACGAGGCCGAGGTGGTGGGCTCGGACGAGCAGAGCGATGTGGCGGTGATCCGCATCGACGCCGATAACCTCAAGCAGATCGAGATCGCCGATTCCGACCGGGTTCGGGTGGGGGATTTCGTGGTCGCCATCGGCAACCCCTTTGGCCTGGACCATACCGTCACCTCGGGCATCGTTTCCGGCCTGGGCCGGGCCCTGCGCGGGGGCGATGGCCGCATCGAGGACTTCATCCAGACCGATGCCGCCATCAACCCGGGTAACTCCGGCGGCGCCCTGGTGACCCTGGACGGGCGCCTGGTGGGGATCAACACCGCCATCCTCTCCGGCCGCGGCGGCAATATCGGCATCGGTTTTGCCATCCCCACCAATCTGGCCAGCGGCATCATGGACCAGATTCTCGAGGAAGGCCGGGTCCGGCGGGGCCGTCTGGGCGTGTCGGTGCAGAACCTGACCCCGGACTTTGCCGAGGCCATGGGCATTGATCGCCATCGCGGCGCCCTGGTGACTCAGGTGGCCCCCAACTCCGCCGCCGAGGAAGCCGGCATCGAGGAAGGCGATGTGATCGTGCGCCTCAATGACCGGCCGATTACCAGCATCCGCGAGCTGGTCACCCGGGTCAGCCTGCTCCGGGTGGGCGAGGAAGTCAGCCTGGAGATCCTGCGCAATGGTGACGAGCTTACGGTCACCGCGGTCATCTCCGACCCCGAAGAAACCTCGGTCAAGGCCGAGGAACTGCACCAGCGCCTGGCCGGCGCCAGCTTCAGCGAGCTGGATGAGCGCTCCCCGCTCTTCGGTCGCGTGGAAGGGGTGCTGGTGGACGAGGTGGAACGGGGCAGCCCCGCCGCCCGTCATCTGCGCTCCGGTGATGTGATCACCTCGGTCAATCGGGAGCCGGTGCGGAACCTGAGTGAACTGCGCGAGGCCCTGCAGGACGCCGATGCCCTGGTGCTCAATGTCCGCCGGGGCGACGGAGCCCTGTTCGTGCTGATCCGCTAAGCGGCTGCAACAAGGCCTGATACGAAAAAAGCCCCGCCAGACCGGCGGGGCTTTTTCTTTGCTGGGCTGCCGGATTGCCTAGAAGTGCCAGTGGGCGGTGATGGTGGTGACGTCACCGTCGATGGCGTTGAAGTGCACTTCCAGGGGCTGGCCGAGGATCTGGAAACCCAGCCCGGCGCCACCGGCAATGCCGAAGTCGTCGCCGCTGAAGCTGCCGACCTTGACCCGGTTGTAGGCCACCCCGCCGCGAAGCTTGAGGTAGAGCCGCTCACTGCCCCATTGCCCGGTGAGGTAGCTGCCCAAATGCTGCATGGACCAGTCCTCGCCCAGCCAGCGACCATCGGTCAGGGTCAGACCCAGCTCGGTCTCGTAGCCCATCCACTCGGGCATGAAATCTGGACCCACGCCCCAGGTGCCACTGGCGAAGGTGGCAATGTCGTTACCGTCGAAATCCCGGAACATGTGATCATCCCAGGCCCAGGCGATCCCCGCGTTGATGGACCAGAAGTCGCGGCGGTCCTCGGCCTGGACGGCGCTGGCGGCCACAAGGCAGGCCAGGGCCAGGGTGGCGGACGGCAGGCGGCGTGACGGCATGATGGCTTCTCCCTCTCTGAAAGCGTGCTCAAAGCGTGACGGCAAGTACTTGGCCGTGGGCCGGCCTCCCCCGCGCCGGCCTCGACACCGGCAGTTTAGCAGGCGGCGCGGCTCAGAGAAGCATGCTCAGGCCAACCAGCAGCAGAACCAGGGCGAAGGTGCGGCGCAGCAGCCGATCGGGCAGGCGCCGGGCGAGACGACTGCCGAGGGGGGCGAAGACCATGGATGTGGCGGCAATGGCCAACACCGAGGGCCACTGGACCAGGCCGATGGTGGCGGGGATGGGGCTGTCCACCGCCATCAGGGCATAGACGGCGGTGGCGATCACCCCCACCACCAGCACGGCGGTGACCGAGACCGCCACCGCCTGGGCCATGGCCAGGCCCCGCCACTGCAACCAGGGCACGGTAAGAATCCCGCCCCCGACTCCCAGCATGGCCGAGAGCGTGGCCACCCCCACCCCGCCGAAGAGCAATTCCGGTGCCCGGGCCCGGCCGGCCTGCTCGGGCGGCCGCTGGGGAAGGATCATGCGAAACGCGACCAGAAACATAAAACCGGCAAACAGCGCGGTGAGCAAGGTCGCCGAAATCTGGGCCACCACCAGCGGCGCAATTACCGAACCGATGGCAATCCCCGGCAATAGCCAGGGCAGCAGATCACGGCGGGTGGTGCCCTGCCGCCAGTGGGTTCGGACAGCCGTGGCGGTGGTCAGCACCATGGTCGCCAGCGAGGTGGCCACCGCTACCGGCATGGCCAGCTCGGCTTCGATGCCCTGGGCACGGAAGATCCAGAACAGGGCCGGGACCACCACGATGCCGCCGCCCAGCCCCAGCAGACCGGCGAGCAGGCCGGCCAGTACCCCGACCAGCAGGAGAATGGGGAGAAGAATCAGCAGTTCCTGCATGCACAGCGTCCCGGTGAAAAGCGGCCATTATAGGGGATCAAAGGCTGGCGATGCGCCGGGCTTGGGCTATCCTTTGGAGCCCTGAGCCAAACAATCGCCAGAAAGGGAGGATGAACAATGAACAAGATCAAGCTGACGACCGGCCTGAGCATGGTGGCAGTGCTGGCCCTCGGCCTGGGTAGCCCGGTGCTCGCCGACGAACACGGCGTCTATCGCGCCCAGTTCACCACCGCCGTGGAGGAACGTGAGCCGGTGGACGAGATCGAGGAACTGCGTAACGATCATGAGCTGGTGCTGTTCTTCACCGAGTTTCGCGACATGGAGGGCCACACCCTCACCCACCGCTGGAAGCATGACGGTGATGTGGAAGCGGAAGTAGAACTGACCGTGGGCGGCCCGCGCTGGCGGACCTGGTCCAGCAAGCGCCTGGTGCCCGAGTGGACCGGCACCTGGACGGTGGAAGTGGTTGACGAAGACGGCGATGTCCACGGTAGCTGGTCGTTCGAGTATATCGACCAGGACGAGCCACCGGTGGTGACGGACGACAATGACGGTCAAGACGATAACGGCGGGGATTATTAGCGGCGAGCGGCGAGCTACGAGCTATAAGGCACTGCCAGGCGGGCATCTGCGCCGTAGACGCGCGACCCCACTCCAAGGCCCTACCCCCGGCCGTAGGAGCGGATTTATCCGCGATTGGGCGGCAACCGAAGCCTAAATCGCGGATGAATCCGCTCCTACGGGATATTTGGCTCTCCAGGGGTCGCTGGGGTGGCCACCCCGGGTCAGCGACCCTCCAAAAAAAAAGACCCCGACCAAACGGCCGGGGTCTTGAACGGACGGAACGCGGGGGGGGGTTACATTCCGTCCGGACCTGTTACCGGCCGCCGCGGTTGTCGCGGCGATCCCGGTTTTGTTCTCTGCGTTGCTCACGCCGTTCCAGCTGCATTTCGCGGCGATCCTGGCGCATTTCCCGCTGCATTTCGCGGCGTTCCATGCCCCGTTCGCGGGCTTCGTCGCGGCGTTCCATGGCCTGCTCGCGGCGTTCGCGGGCGAACTCGCGGCGCTCTTCGGGGCTCATTTCCTGCCAGCGCTCGCGGAATTCCTGGCGGTCTTCCGGGCCCATTTCGTGGTAGCGCTCAAAAGCCGCACGCACGCGGTCCTGGGCCTGGGGCGGCAGGCTCTGGAAGGCCACATAGCGCTGACGGATGCCGTGACGCTCGTCCTCGTCCAGGTCCTGCCATTCACGGAAACGACCACGTGCCTGTTCGCGCTGCTCGTCGTCCATTTCCGCCCAGCGCTCGGCGCCGCGGGCCAGGTTTTCCCGGCGCTCGGCCGGGAGGCGGTCAAAACGCTCCGCCATCGGCGCCAGCACGTCCTGCTGGCGGTCGCTGAGGTCATTCCATTCCGGCACACTGGCCAGCGCCGTGCCTGCCATCGCCGTGCCCACGACAAGTGCACACAGACCGGCCATCCACTTACGCCCCCCAACGATATTAGTGCTCATGGTCATCCTCCTTGGGCGAGTCCGGGTCTTCTTCAAGCAGACCGTCCATCGCCTCTTCGTCGAGCAGGTAGAGATCCATGGGATCCACCCACTCACCATCCTCCCCCGTGAATTCACCCAGGAACTCCAGGAGTTCCGGGTCGGGCGCCTCCCCGGCAGTGCCGGGGATGGCCAGGCCCAGCGTGGCCAGGCCACCCAGGGTCAGACTGCAGAGGACATTAGCCCGCATCCTTGGCGTCCTCCCGTGCACTCAATTCCGCTTCCAGCCAGAGGTAGAAATCCAGATCCGCGTATAGCGTCATGTCTTCCTCGGCCAGCAATATTTCCAGGTCAGAGACATCGTTCCGGGCCTCGGCCCAATCACTCTCGATGGTCTGGTCCGGGCCGCCGTTCAGCATGGGCAGCAGCATCAGACTGAGCAGACCCAGCGAGGCGGCCAGGGCCACCGGCACCTGCCAGCGCGCCGGACGTGGCAGCGGCAACGCTTCTCGAGGCTGCTTCAGTGCCTCTCGCCGTGCCCGGCGCAGGCGGGCGCGATCCAGCTCATCGACCTCGGCGAGCCCGGCCTCGAAGGCCTCGCGCAGGGCGCGAATCTCGGCTTCGTCATGTTCCTGTTCGCTGCTCATCGATGCGCTCCCAGAACCTCTCGCAATTTCGCCAGGGCCCGTGACAAATGGGTCTTCACACTGCCGGCCGAGCATTTCATGGCGGCGGCCGTCTCGCTCACATCCATACCCTGAATAATCCTCAGGGTGACCGCCTCGCGCTGACGCTCCGGCATGTCCTCCAGGGCGGCCACCAGGGCCTCGATCCCGGAGGCGTTGCTCAGCCACTCCTCCGGCCGACTGGACGAGGGCGCGGGCGCGCGCTCGATCAAGTCCTCGCGGCCCGGCTCGTCGTCGGCGAAGGCCGGGGCCTGCTGCCAGCGCTGTCGCACCTGGCTGTGGCGCTGGTAATCCCGGACCCGGTTGTGGACGATGCCGTAAAAGAGGCGACTCCACTCTTCCCGGGGCCGGCCGGCATAATGGGCGACGAATCGCTCCATGCCGTCCTGGACCACGTCATGCGCATCCTCGCTGTTGCCCAGACGCATCCGGGCAAGCTGGAAGGCCCTCAATTCGACCGAGGCGAGGAATTCATCCAGACTGTGCTGCATTCCCCCTCCGCTTCGGTCTGGCCCTCCATTCGCGGCCTTTACACTGAACATAACGGGCGAGCCCGGCCGGCGTTGACAGGCCGGGGAAAAAATTTTCGCCGGGCGGTTCTGGGCTTGACTTATGCACATGGCCGTCGTTTACCGGATTTCAGGCGCATTACTTTATAATGGGCCTGAAGCAAAATACGTAACTCACTGATTTCGCTATAAATAGAGATTTCGGTGAAAAATTGATCAATCTAAAGCGAAGCCAGTAATCAATGGGCCTAGAGGCAGATAAACCCAAGTCTTCCACATTGTTATCCACAGCTTCTGTGGAAACTTTACCGGCGGGGGTGTGGGGTGGCTGAACGGATTTGGCGGGTGGCCATCCCCTCACCCTTGCGGCGGCTGTTTGATTACCTGCCGCCGGCCGCTGATTCGGGTCGCGACCCGGTCGGCTGCCGGGTCCGGGTGCCCTTTGGCAGTCGGCGCGTGGTGGGCCTGGTGGTGGAGACCCAGGCGGAGGCCGGCAGCCTGCCCCGCGACCGTCTGCGGCGGGCGGATCGACGCCTGGATGAGGAGGCATTGGTGCCGGCCCCGCTGATGCAACTGGGGCATTGGTGTGCGGCCTACTACCACCACCCGCCGGGGGAGGTCTTTGACCATCTGCTGCCGGCGGCTCTGCGCCGGGAGGCGGATGCCGGTCGCAAGCCGGAGCAGTGGTGGCGGCTGAGCGAGCAAGGCCGTGAGCAGGACCTGGACGCGCTGGCCCGCGCCCCCCGTCAGCAGCGACTGATCGCCCGCCTGCGTGAGGCCGGGGGCGAACTGCCGGCCCGTGAGCTGCGGGATCTGGGCGATGGCTGGCAGGGCGTGGCCCGGCGCCTGGCGGACAAGGGCCTGGTGGTGGAAGAGTCGCGACAGCCCGCCGCGCCGCCGGCCAGTGAGGGCAGCGAGGCGGTGACGCTAAACCCGGCCCAGGCCTCGGCGGTGGAGGCCATCGAGGCGGGCCTGGGCGGCTTTCATTGTCATCTGCTGGAAGGGGTCACCGGCAGCGGCAAGACCGAGGTCTATCTGGCCGGGATCCGGGCGGCCCTGGCGCGGGGCGAGCAGGTCCTGGTGCTGGTACCGGAAATCGCCCTCACCCCTCAGCTCACCGCCCGCTTTCGAGCCGCCCTGCCGGCCCGGGTGGGCCTGTATCACTCGGGCATGAACGAGCGGGAACGCCGCGATACCTGGTTACTGGCCCGCGACGGGTCGCTGGACGTCATCATCGGCACCCGCTCGGCGGTGTTCATGCCCCTGCCCCGGCCGGGCCTGTGCGTGGTGGACGAGGAACACGACCCGGCCTACAAGCAGCAGGATGGCTTTCGTTACTCGGCCCGCGACCTGGCGCTGGTGCGCGCCCGCATGCAGGGCTTCCCGGTGGTCCTGGGCTCGGCCACCCCGGCACTGGAAAGCCTGCGCAATGCCGAGGACGGTCGCTATCGCCGGCTGAGCCTGCCGGAGCGGGCCGGGGACGCCCGCCCGCCCAAACTGCGGGTGGTGGATATCCGCGGCCAGAACCTGGACGGGGGCTTGAGCGGGCGACTGTTGCAACGCCTGGATGCCCACCTGGAGGCAGGCCACCAGGCCCTGCTGTTTCTCAACCGCCGCGGCTATGCGCCGGTGCTGGTCTGCAATCATTGCGGCTGGACCGCCGACTGCAGTCGCTGTGATGCCCGCATGACCTATCACCGGGCCCGGGGCAGCCTGGACTGCCATCACTGCGGCGCCAGCCGGCGACTGCCACGGGCCTGTCCGGAATGCGCCAGCAACAAGCTGGGGGTTGCCGGGCAGGGCACCGAGCAGCTGGAACAGATCCTCAGCCGTCGCTACCCGAGCATTGGCCAGGTCCGCATCGACCGTGACACCACCCGCGCACGGGGGCGAATGGACAGCCTATTGGCCAGGGCCCGCGACGGCAGCGCCCAGCTGCTGATCGGCACCCAGATGCTGGCCAAGGGCCATGATTTCCCCAACCTCACCCTGGTGGGTCTGATTGACGCCGACCAGGGCCTGATGAGCGCGGACTTTCGTGGCCCGGAGCGCATGGCCCAGTTGATCACCCAGGTAGCCGGTCGGGCCGGGCGCGGGCAAGCCGCCGGCGAGGTCCTGATTCAGACCCGGGCGCCGGACCATCCCCTGCTCGAGACCCTGATCCAGGGAGGTTATCCGGCCTTTGCCCGGGCGGCGCTCAGCGAACGCCGGGAGGCCGGCTTTCCGCCCTTCAGTCATCTCGCCCTGCTGCGGGCCGAGGCCCACCAGCGGGAAGCGGTCAATGCCTTCCTGGAAGAGGCCGCCGAACTGGGTCGTCGCCAGGCCGAGTCATCGATCATGCTGCTCGGCCCCCTGCCCGCTCCCATGGAACGCCGCGCCGGCCGCTACCGGGCCCAGGTCCTGATCCAGGCCGACGGCCGCCGCCCCCTGCACCGCCTGCTGGCCCCCTGGACCCCCGCCCTGGAAGGACTGAAATCGGCCCGCAAGGTGCGATGGTCGCTGGATGTGGATCCGGTGGAGTTGTTCTGAAGCCGCCAGGGTGAGCTCCTAGGGCCCCTGTATGGGGGGTGGTCGTCGTCCATTGCCTGACATTAGCCTGAATATACGGACTCCCCCGGCCCTTGTTACGCGGGTCAGGCGGTATGGTATTTCAAGGTTCATGGAGGGTTAAATGAGTAACCATCACCTCATTTTCAGGGAGACCTCGCAGTCTCGATCATTGATTCGTGCAGCCGCCCTCGGTGGCCTGCTTCCGGCGATCCTGCTGGCCGGCTGCCTGGCCGACGGCATGGACGCTGATGACGAGGATGCCGACGGACTTCCTGGCGGCCCCGAAGAGGACAGCTACCTGGTCGGCGGGGTAGTGGAGGACATGAGCGGCGCCGGCCTCTTGCTCACCCTCAACGACCAGGAAACCCTCACGCTGGATGCACCCGGCAGCTTCCAGTTCGATTCCGAGATCGAGGAAGGCGAGTCCTATTCCGTGACCGTGACGAGCGCGCCGGATGGTGAAGCCTGCCAGGTGGACAATGGCAGCGGCATGATTGCTGACCAGGACATTGATGATGTGCTGGTTAGCTGCGAAGACTTCACCGTCATTGGCCTCTCGGGCCAACCGGGCACTGTCACCGTGCACCAGATCGGTCCGGGAGAGGCCGACCTGCTCTACTCCAGCGATCCCGACTGCGATTGGCACAATCTTGGGCAATGCGCGGATTCCGGCGTGATTCAGGACGCCACCGCCGGTGACGGCGACGAGATGGCGCTTGAGCTGGAAGCGCTTGGCGTGGAGGCCGGCACCGTGATGCATTTCGCCTTGCAGACCGACACCAGCATCAGCGCCCCCGGTAGCGGCGTGCTCAGCGCGGGCAAACCCATTAGCTTCGATGGCAATGTCTGGATTGAGGCCCTGGAGACCGGAGAGGAACGCCTCTATGTCGGCGGGAATTTCCAGTGGATCGGCCTACAGCAATCCGCAGCGCTGCTGGTTCCTGGCGTGGACAGCGGAACGAGTGGCCTCGCCATCAATGCCGGCCAGGATCTGGATGGCATCGTGCGGCGGGCCATTCCCGATGGCGAAGGTGGCTGGTACCTGGCGGGCATCTTCCGTGCCCCGGACAGTGACGACCTGCACATGCTGCAACGCCTGGACGCCAGTGGCCGGCTGGATCCGGATTTCCAGGTCACCACGGAAGACTCAGGCGGGCCGGTCAGCATTCCGGCCAATGCCCCGGCACCGGCCGGGATGCCCGACGGAGACCTCGTGAATATGGGCGCCTACGATGCCGAATTGCATGACGGCACACTCTACCTCGGGGGCCCATTCGAGATCGCCAATGGCGAACCACGGGCCCAGCTGGCTGCAGTCAACGCTGAGACGGGAGAGCTGCTATCCGACAACCCCGGCGAAGCCCTTTCGCCCCTCATCGTTTCGGCACTGCATATCCACGAGGACAAGCTGTTCGTGGGTGGCGGGTTCGCTCACCCGGACGGCTTCAAGGGCGGCCTGAAGGCGATTGACCTGAACAGCGGTGACGAACTGCCCGACTGGAACCTGACCTCCGAGAATACCGGCCTGATTCATCATCTGCTCAGCGATAACAATCGCCTCTATGCCGGTGGCATGTTCGACGAGATCGATGGGGTCAGCCGCCAGAACATCGCGGCCATTGAGCTGGAGAGTGCGAATGTACTTTCCGAAGCCGACTGGGCAACGGCCGTCAGTGGTCAGGTCCGGGCCATGGCCAATCACCATGGTCGGCTGTATATCGGAGGCACTTTCCATGCCGTCAATGGTGAACAACGCATGAGTGCTGCATCCGTAGCGATCGGCGACGGCACTCTGGATGGTAACTGGGATCCAGGCCTGTACGGCGATTCAATTGATCCCCCCACCGTCCGCGCCATCGCGGCCCATGACGATCACATCTACCTTGGCGGTCACTTTCATCGGCTGGGCCATGATGGCGGCCCCGGTCCCCTGTCCAGCACGGATGAAGGCAATAAGACCCAGGGCGACGACAATGGCCATGACCGACATAACATTGCCGTTGTGGACCGTGTCGATGCGGAACCCCATGAATGGCGGGCTGACGTTGCCGGCGAGGTTCTCGATTCCGGCCTGGTCAATGTACCGGTAGAAGCGATCGGCCTGGACGGCGACCGGGTTCTCCTGGGCGGGACGCTCACTGCCCTGGCCACCGACAAGAGAGAGAACCTGGCGGCCTACGACCTGGACACGGGCGTCCTGGATCCGGATTGGAGGCCCAGTACCAACGGGGCCGTACACGAGCTACTGCTCGATGGTGACCGCCTCTTTATGGGCGGGCCATTCTCCGAGGTCAACGGGGAAGATCACAATGGCATGGCTGCCCTGCAGGCATCAGATGGGGAGCTGGTGGACGGCTGGCAGGCCGATGTTTCAGGTAGCGGTCGACCGGTCCGGGACATGTTCGTGCATGAGGGCTCGCTGTATTTCTCGGGTCGCTTCAGGGCGGTCAATTCGGTTGACCGGGAAGGGGCCGCGGCCGTCAGCGTCCAGGATGGCAGTCTGCAGAGCTGGGACCCGCAGATCAGCGACCACAACAACACCGCAGTGGCCATGACTTACCACAATGATCGCATCTTCCTGGCTGGCGAGTTCAATGAAGTGGGCGGACAGACCCGCAACAACATCGTCGCGGTCGAGCCAGGCGGCGATGGCGATGTGGTGACTGGCTGGGATGCGGGTGATGGCCCGGTGGCCAGTTCCTTCAGCCAGGAACAGCGTCTCGCCGCGGCCGACGGCGTCGTTTATGTGGCCGGGAATATTGAGCAGGCCGACGGTGAAGACCGCGATCACTTCGCCGCCTTCAATGCCGACAATGGTGATCTGGAGGATTGGGCGCCCGAGTCGAGTCGGCGCTTTATCTGGGCCCTGGCGGTTGATGGGGACCGGATTCTGGCCGGTGCACGTCGCATCACCGCACTCGATGGCCGCAGTCTGGCCGCGATCGACGGGGACGGGGGACTTGATAGCGAGTGGACGCCGGAGCCCGATGATTCGGTCAGTGTCATCCACGTCAACGAGGGCCGCGTCTATGTGGGCGGCATGTTCAGCCGAATAAACGGCGAATCCGCCGTCGGCTTCGGCGTGCTCGATCGCGAAAGCGGTGAACTCATCTGGTAAGGCGCGGTAGCGCAAGGCCCACCCAGCAGCGGCGCCGGGCAGTCCCCGGCGCCGTTTCTTTTTCTCCCGACGACGGGGCAGGGTCACCATTCCGACCCGATCGACAAGCCTTCCAGCGCCATGACCACCGGAAGGGGATGCCTTTAATGTTAGAATCTCGGCTTTTAATCCAGCCGGAAGTCGCATCGTGAAGGAAGAAATCAGCCAGTTGCTCGAGCAGGCCCTCAAGGGCCTGGTGGAAGAAGGTGTGCTGCCCGAGGAGACCCGCGGGACGGCCATTCAGGTGGAGCGGGCCCGCGACCGCAAGCACGGGGATTTTGCCGCCAACCTGGCGATGATGCTGGCCAAGCCGGCGCGCCGGAATCCCCGGGAGCTGGCCGCAGCCATTGTCGAGGCCCTGCCGGCCTCGGATCTGGTCCGGAAGGTGGAGATCGCCGGGCCCGGCTTCATCAATTTCTTCCTCAGCCCCCAGGCCTGGCATGCGGTGGTGGAAGAGGTCTTTGAGCGCGGCACGCGCTTCGGTCACAGCGATATCGGCCGGGACGAGAAGATTCATCTGGAGTTTGTCTCCGCCAATCCCACCGGCCCCCTGCATGTGGGCCATGGCCGGGGTGCGGCCTATGGCAGCACCGTGGGCAATCTGCTCGAGGCCATCGGCCATCCGGTTCACCGGGAGTATTACGTCAACGATGCGGGCCGGCAGATGGACATCCTGGCCACCTCGGTCTGGCTGCGCTATCTGGAACTGGGGGGTGCCGAGCTGCGTTTCCCCAGCAACGGCTATCGCGGCGATTACATCATCGACATCGCCCGCCAGTTGCGGGAGGAACACGGCGAGGCCTTCCAGCAGCCGGTGGAGTCGGTCTTCCATGGCCTGCCCGAGGACGCCCCCGACGGGGACAAGGAAGCCCATATTGACGGGCTCATCGGCCGCGCCCGTCATCTGCTCGGCGAGGAGGCCTTCCAGACCGTGTTCCTCACTGCGCTTGAGGACATTCTTGCCGACATTCGCGAGGACCTGTCGGCCTTCGGCACCGAATTCGATGAGTGGTTTTCCGAGCGCTCCCTAACCAGCGGCGGCATGGTGGATCATGCCCTGGAGGAGCTGGAGAAAAGCGGCGACGTCTATGAACAGGACGGCGCCAAGTGGTTCGCGGCCGAGAAGTATGGCGACGAGAAGGACCGGGTGGTGGTGCGCGACAACGGCCAGGCTACCTATTTCGCCTCCGACATCGCCTACCACCTGAACAAGCGCGAGCGGGGCCATGACCGCCTGATCGATATTCTCGGCGCCGACCATCACGGCTACATCGCCCGGCTCAAGGCCGGCCTGGAAGGCATGGGTCAGCCGGGGGATTCCCTGGAAGTGCGCCTGGTGCAGTTCGCCCATCTCTACCGGGGCAAGGAAAAACTGCAGATGTCCACCCGTTCGGGTTCCTTCGTGACCCTGCGGGAGCTGCGCGAGGAAGTGGGCCGGGACGCGGCGCGCTTTTTCTATGTCATGCGTTCCAATGAACAGCATCTGGACTTCGACCTGGAGCTGGCCAAGTCCCAGTCCAGCGATAACCCGGTCTATTACGTGCAGTACGCCCATGCCCGCATCTGCAGTGTCTTCCAGCAAGCGGAAGACAAGGGCTTTCAGTACAGCCGGGACACTGGTCTGGCCAACCTGGATCAGCTGGACGAGGATCATGAGGACCAGCTCATGGTCACCCTCTCCCGTTTCCCCGAGGTGGTGGAGGCCGCGGCCCGCAACCGGGCGCCCCATCAGCTCACCCAGTACCTGCGGGACCTGGCCAATGACCTGCACACCTATTACAACGCCCACACCTTCCTGGTGCTGGAAGAAGAGATCCGCAATGCCCGGCTATGCCTGGTGGAAGCCACACGCCAGGTACTGGCCAATGGGCTGGCACTGATTGGCGTGTCGGCACCGGAATCCATGTAAGCGCAGGGAAAGGACCGCCATGCCCAGGGACTACAAGAACGCCGGACAGGCCAGGAGGAAAGATCCCGTGGAGACGACACCTGGATGGGTCTGGCTGATTGCCGGCTTCGTGCTCGGCTTTGGCGCCGCCATGGCCGTCACCTGGCTGCAGCAGTCGGACACGGAACTGCCGCAACTCGACCTGGAGGCGGCCCGGGAACAGGCCGAGTCGGATGAGGGCGACGAGGCCGAGGAAGGCCGCAGCCGCTTCAACTTCTACCGCATGCTGGAAAGCTTTGAGGTCGTGGTCCCCGAGGAGGAGGTCCGGGTCCGGGAGCCGGAGGGCGGGGAAAGCGTCGAACCCACCCCGGAAGGCCGCTACATCCTGCAGGTGGGTTCATTCCGCAGTGAGTCCGACGCCGACCGCATGCGGGCGGAGCTGGGCATGGCGGGTTTCGAATCCCATATCCAGCGGGTCACCATTGACGATGGCCAGACCTATTACCGCGTCCGCGTCGGCCCCATCGAGGATGCCGAACGCCTGGACCGCACCCGGTCGAGGTTGGAGGATCAGGGGATTGAGCCGTTGTTGATTCGCTTGCGCGACGACTAGGCTTATCGAATCCCACCCTGTAGGCGCGGATTTATCCGCGCAATGGCCTGGCGGCCGGGCGGGAGTCAAACGCAAGTGCTGAGTGCGAGAGGCTAGCTGCTGGGCGGCTGTGGGAGCGGCTTTAGCCGCGAATGGGGCTTCGATTTGCCCCTTATCGCGGCTAAAGCCGCTCCCACAGGGGATTGGCAGGGTCGTTCTTGCTCCTTGCTCCTAGTTCTTGCTGATATCGATGCCCAGGGCCTTTAGCTTGCGATAGAGGTGGGTGCGTTCCAGGCCCACGCGCTCGGCGAGCTTGCCCACCCGGCCGCCGCAGAGCTCCAGTTGCTGCTCCAGATAGGCGCGCTCGAAGCGTTCCCGGGCCTCGCGCAGGGTCAGGCCCAGCAGGTCCTGCTTGACCAGGGGCTCGGCCTGTTGCTCGGCCTCTTCCCGATCCAGCTCCCGTTCCACTTCTTCCAGAGACACTTCCTCCCGATCGGAGAGGGCGAGGAAGCGGTGGACCATGTTCTTGAGCTCGCGGATATTCCCCGGCCAGGGGTAATTGCGCAGGCGATTCTGGGCACCCACCGAGAAGCGCCGGAAGGGCAGGCCTTCCTGATCCACCAGCACATCCACGTAATAGCGAATCAGATCGGGCACGTCTTCACGGTATTCGCGCAGGGGTGGCACCCGCACGGGGAGAACATCCAGCTGATTGAGCAGGTCCTGACGGAATCGGCCCTGTTCCACCAGACGGTTGATACCGGCCTGAGCGGAGGCCACCAGGCGGATATCGAGCTTCTCTCTCTGATCACTGCCCACCGGCCGGTAACTTCCCGCCTCCAAGGCTGCCATCAGTACACGCTGGGCCTCGGGGGTCATGTCGGCGAGTTCATTGAGGAACAGGGTGCCGCCCCGGGCCTTTTCCAGATAGCCCGGTTCCAACTGCCCTCCCTGCATGCGCCCGAACAGGCGTTCTTCGGCCTCATCACTGCGCAGGCCGCTGAGGATGACATTTACGAATCGGCCATCGGAGCGAGGGCTTTCCGCGTGCAGGTAGCGCGCCAGGGTCTCTCGACCGGTACCGGCTTCGCCCAGCAGCAGCACCGGGGAGGGCTCGGCCGCCACCTTCTGGACCTTGGCCCGGACATCACGCATCAGCGGTGACTTGCCCACCGGCTCCACCAGCGGCGAAAGGATGGAGCGCGCCTTGCGCCGCTCTCTTTCCTCGCGCCCGGATTCCAGGGCCTCGCCCACGATCTGCAGGAGCTTGGCCATGGACAGGGGCTTTTCCAGAAACTCCTGGGCGCCCAGGCGGGTGGCTTCCACCGCGGTATCCACCGTGCCATGACCGGACATGATCACCACGGGGCAGTCCAGTTCGCCGCTGCGTGTCCATTCCTTGAGCAGGGTGATGCCGTCCACATCCGGCATCCAGATATCCAGCAGGATGAGATCCAGCTCCTCGGCATCGTGGGCACGACGGGCTTCCTGGGCATTGGCGGCCACGGTGACCCGGTAACCTTCGTCCACCAGAATATCCTGGACCATCTCACGGATGTCGGACTCATCATCCACGACCAGAATATGGGCTGCGGTCATGCGGCTTCCTCCAGGACTGTGCGCAATTTGAAGGGGCCTACTTTATCAGCGAATGGGAAAAACTGCCGCATCAACCGGCAGTCGGTGCCAGTTCGGTGCTGGCATTGACGGGGATTTCCATGACGATGCGGGCACCGCCGGACTCGCGGTTGCCGGCGCGGATGCTGCCACCATGCTCTTCCACCAGTTTCTTGACGATGGCCAGGCCCAGCCCGGTGCCCTTGGGCTTGGTGGTGACATAGGGCTCGAAGACGGTGTTGCCAAGGTCATCGCCGAAGCCGGGCCCGTCATCTTCCACCACCACTTCCACCGTCTCCGACCCCCGGGCCTGCATGGGTCGGGTGTGGATCCAGATGGTGGCACCGCGATCGTGTTCGCTGGCCTCCTGGGCGTTGCGAATCAGGTTGTGCAGGGCCTGGCGGATCCGCCCGGCATCGACACGAACGGCCGGCAGTTGCTCATCCAGGTTCAACTTCACATGGGGACCACCCGGCAGACCGCGATAGAGGTCGGCCACATCGACAACGAGCTGGTTGAGGTCGAGCTGGCTGAATTCCAGCTCCGGACTGCGGGCGTACTCACTAAAGGCCTTGACCATGGCCTTGAGGGCATCCACCTGCTGAACAATGGTGTGGGTGGCCCGATCCAGGGTGCGGGGTTCCTCCACCTTGTCCAGGTACTTGTGGCGAATGCGCTCGGCGGCGAGCTGAATGGGGGTCAGGGGATTGCGAATCTCATGGGCCAGGCGACGGGCCACTTCGCCCCAGGCAGCATCCCGCTGGGCCTGAACCAGGGTGGTGATGTCGTCAAAGACGATCACATGGCCAGGCTCATTCTCGCCGGGAAAGGGCAGGGCCTTGCAGCGGCAGATCAGCAGGCGGCGCTGGGTCCGTCCCGGCAGCGCCAGCTCCTCATGCCACTCCGAATCGCCGTCGAGCACATGGGCGGCTATGCGATCCGCCAGCACCTTCAGCCGGGGGGAGGATTCGGACAGATCCAGCAGGGGTTTGCCCACGCCTTCGGCCAGTTCCGCTTCCAGAATGCTCTCGGCGGAGGCATTGGAGGCACGCAGGCGGAGGCCGGCGTCCAAGGCAATCACCCCGGACGTCAGGCGGGCCAGGACCGCTTCCAGGTAGGCCCGTTCCGCCTCGACATCGCGCCGGCTGCGGGCCGCCTGCTCCCGCGCCTCTTCCAGGCGGCGGGTCATTTCGTTGAAGGACAGGGCCAGGAAACCCACCTCGTCATGGGCACGCAGGGGCAGACGGGTATCCAGCTGACCGCGTGCCACCGCCCGGGTGCCGGCGGCCAGATCCTGAATCGGCGCAACCAGGCGACGGGCAAAATGGAAGGCACCGACAATGGCCAGGAGCAGACTCAGCAGCAGCACCAGCGACAGGGTCAGGGCAAAGCTGATCCGAATCGGGGTGCGGTAGAAAGCCAGCTCCCGGTATTCCTGCCAGGCGGTCTGCACGCTTTCGGCCAGTTCGCTCTGTCGCGGCGGCACCGGGAAACGGGCCTGGAGTATGCGGGGCGACGCCAGCCGCTCGGGCTCCGGCAGCACCACCAGGGCGCGGACATGGATGACCTCGCCCTCCGCCTCCGGTGATTCCAGCCCGGTGTGGCTGCCACCACGGCGGGCCTGGGAGACCAGTTCCCGGGGCGGCTGGCTGGGCAGCAGACCGCGGCCGATGTCGGCGCTGGTGGCAATGATCTGGCCATCATTGGAGAAGATGGTGAGTTCGGTGGCCTCCAGATCCCGGCGCAAATCCTCGAGCAGGCCAGGCAGGGCAGTGGCCCTGGCCCCCGACAGCTCGCGGGCGGCCTCCTCGGTACGGGCTTCATGTTCCCGCATGCGGCTTTCCAGGGCCGCCCGTGACAGCGCCAGGGACTCTTCCAGGGCCGACTCGATACGGATATCAAACCAGGAATCGATACCGCGGGTGATGAACTGCATGGAGAAGTAGAACACCAGCACCACCGGCACCACGGCAAGCACGGCGAACACCGCCACCAGCCGCGCGGTCAGCCGGGAACCGGGCCGGCGGGCACGATATTGCACCGCCAGATGGGTGACATTGAAGCCCAGCAGGACCACCAGCAGGGCCACACCCAGGACATTGAAGCCCAGCAGCCAATCATGGAGACGATCGAAATCCGTGGCCTGCTGGGTGGTCTCGGCCAGCATCCACAGGGAAGCCAGCATCAGCAGCAGACCAAAGGCGATCAGCAGGCTGAGGCCAAGTTTTTTCAGGAACGAAGGGTCCACTGATACCACCCACTGGAGATGCTGGAATTGGTCCAGAGACGGGCAATGAAGCCAACGCCATCCGGTCGCTCACGCAACTCCATTTTTACCCGCATCCGCAGTTCATAGCGAGCATCCGGGTCGAGTCGGCTTTCCTCCAACACCGGCAGGTCCTCGATGCGACTGAGCTCGGCCATGGCGGCCGCATAGCTCTGAAAGCTCTGGCGCCGCCCGGTCTGCTCACTCTCGACAACATAAAGCCGGGTCAGGGGTTGAAACTGGATTTCGTGGACCCGCTCGAAACGGGTCACGGTCGCGGCCGTCCACATCATCCGCGGTCGACGGACTTCCACCTCCACCGTCAGGCGCAAGGGCAGACCATTATCGAGCGCATCCAGGGCTTCGTCACTGAGGCGGTATTCGATATCGGCGTTGAGATAGTGGATGCCGTCCACTTCCTCGGTAAAGCCGGTGACCAGACTGATGGAGCCCGCGATCGGGACCAGGGCCCAGGCCAGCAGCATCAGGCCCAGCAGAATGCTGGCCAGCAGCGGGAAGCGGCTTTTGGGGAAACTGTCGGCCATGGAGGTCTCAGGCATCGCCGGGCGTTGCGGTAATAATACACCAAGGAACCACGATTTGAGGGTAAAAATCTCGAATAGTTGCAAGAAAAATACAAAAACCTCCGGTTATTTGCCCGGGACTCGGCGGACACCGGCATAGAAGAAGCCATCGCCGCCGGCGGCCGAGGGCAATCGCTGCCAGCCGGGGCCGCTACGCTGGCCACCGGGCACCTGAATGGCCACCACCTCGGCAGCGGGCTCCCGGGCCAGGAAGCGCTCGATCACCTCGGCATTCTCGGCCGCCAGCACCGAACAGGTGGTGTAGAGCAGCCGGCCGCCGGGGACCAGGGTGCTGAAGGCGGCGGCCAGGATCGCTTCCTGCAGGGTGGCCAGCCCGGCGATATCGCTCTTGCGGCGCAGGTATTTGATATCGGGATGACGGCGAATGACGCCGGTGCCGGAACAGGGGGCATCGACCAGGATGCAATCGAAGGGCCGACCGTCCCACCAGCGGGCCGTCTCCCGGGCATCGGCGGCGACACAATCGGCCTGCAGGCCCAGGCGCTCAAGATTCTCATTCACGCGCTTGAGTCGGGCCGCATCACGGTCCAGAGCGGTCACGTCCAATGTCGGCGCGCGCTCCAGCAAGTGAGCGGTCTTGCCGCCCGGCGCGGCGCAGACATCCAGCACCCGCGCACCGGCCGGCGGGTCGAGCAGATCGGCAACCAACTGGGCGGATTCGTCCTGGACCGAGAATTGGCCCTCGGCAAAGCCCGGCAACTGATCCACCGGCCGTGGCCTTGCCAGGCGGATGGCATCGTCGAGGCCCGCCACGGGCGCCGCCTCGATATCGGTCTCGGCCAGGCCGGCGAGCACGGCCTCGCGACTGGCCCGCTGGCGATTGACCCGCAGGCTCATCGGCGGCTCCTCATTGCCGCTGGCCAGAATCGCCTGCCAATCCGCCGGCCAGTCGGCCCGAAAGGCCTGGATCAGCCAGTTGGGGTGCATCCAGCAGGCGGTCTCGGAGATCTGCATGGCCTCTTCCAGGGCCGCCTGCTCCCGCTGGAAGCGGCGCAGCAGGGCATTGACCAGGCCGGTGGCGCGGGGGCGGTCCAGCTCACGAACGGCTTCAACGCTTTCCGAGACGGCGGCATGGGTGGGCACGCGGCTGAAGGCCAATTGATAGAGGCCGAGCATGACCACGCTGCCGACGATGCGATCCCGGGGCCGCAGGGGTTTGTCCAGCAAGCGGGAGAGCCAGAACTGCAGGCGCGGGCCGTGGCGCAGACAGCCATAGACCAGGGCCTGCATGAAGCCCGCATCGCGGGGCTCGAGCCCCTCCCGGGCCTGGACCATGTGCTCGGCCAGACTGCCGCGACCGGCCATGACCGTATCCACCAGCCGGGCGGCCCGAACCCTTGGGGAAGGTGAGCCGCTCACGCCGGGGCTCCCAGGCACTCGCCCGCGGCCACGCCCCGGTTGGCAAAGTCAGCGCCGCTGACCGCTTTCTTGCCGGGCAGTTGAACCCGGTTCAATTGCAACAGGCCGCTCCCGGTGGCGACGAGCACACCCTCCCGGCCCGCGGCGACAATCTCGCCGGGCCGGCCGCTGGCCTGACTGTCCGACTCGGTCAGAGCCTCGGCGGCATGGACCCGCAGGGCCTTGCCGCGCCACTGGGTCTGGGCCACCGGCCAGGGGTCGAAGGCGCGCACCTGGCGTTCAATCTCGATGGCCGGACGGTGCCAGTCGATATCGGCCTCGGCCTTGTCCAGCTTGCGGGCATAGCTCACCCCCGCCTCGGGCTGTGGCTCGGCGGTGAGCCTGCCGGCGGCGAGGGCGTCCACGCAGTCAACAATGTGCGCCCGGCCCAGGGCGGCGAGCCGATCATGCAGGCTGCCGCCGGTCTCATCGGCGGCCAGGGCGAGGGGATAGCGGGCCAGCACCGGCCCGGTATCCAGACCCTCGTCCATCTGCATGATGCTGATGCCGCTCTCCGGGTCGCCGGCCTCGATCGCCCGCTGAATGGGCGCTGCCCCGCGCCAGCGCGGCAGCAGCGAGGCATGGATGTTGATGCAGCCCAGGCGGGGCAGATCGAGCACGGGCCGGGGCAGGATCAGGCCGTAGGCGGTAACCACCATCAGATCCGGCGCCAGACCGGCCAGCACCTCGCGGGCCTCGGCATCCAGGCGCTGGGGTTGATGGACGGGGATGTCACGGGCGAGGGCGGCCTGCTTGACCGGCGAGGGGCGCGGCTGACGGCCACGGCCGGCGGGTCGGTCGGGCTGGGTATAGACGGCGACGAGCTGGTGCGGAGAATCGGCCAGCGCCTCCAGGGCGGGCACGGCGAACTCGGGGGTTCCGGCATAGACAATGCGCAACGGGCTGTCCGACTTCGTCATGCGGGCTTCCAATCAAAAGGGGGCTGAACGGGCCGCCGGCAGGGCCGGCGATCCCGATTGGCAGTGCGGGACGCGCGCCGCGAGGGGCGCGCGCCTCAGATAACCGGCTGGCTGGGCTTTTCCGGCTCGAGGCGACCGGCCTCGATGGCGCGGCGCTCCTTCTCCAGGCGCTTGCGCACCATGCGGCGCTTGAGCTCGGAGAGATAATCCACGAACAGCTTGCCGTTGAGGTGGTCAATCTCATGCTGGATGCAGACCGCCAGCAGGCCGTCGGTTTCCAGCTCGAAGGGCTCACCATCACGACCCAGGGCACGGACCTTGATCCACTCGGCGCGCTTGACCTCGGCGAAGATGCCGGGGACCGACAGACAGCCCTCCTCCATGATCTCCTCGCCGCGCTGCTCGATGATCTCCGGGTTGATGAAGACACGCGGCTCCGAACGGTCCTCGGAGACGTCGATGACCAACAACCGCTTCTGGACATTGACCTGGGTAGCGGCCAGACCGATGCCCGGGGCGTCGTACATGGTTTCCAGCATGTCGTCGGCGAGTTGGCGGATTTCGTCGTCCACCTTGTCCACCGGCTTGGCCTTCTTGCGCAGGCGCTGGTCCGGAAAACGCAGGATTGTCATCTTGGCCATGCTTGCTCCCGCTGCCCCATATCGGGCAGAAATCGTGCAATTCCAGTGAGATTGCTGCTAAAGTTGCTATTGTACTAGAAAGCCTGTGCGAAAACCGCATTGCAGGCCGTGTCAATAGGACAGACGCCTCTGCAGGGGGTTCCCAACCGTCCGCCCGGCAGACGCGAGCCATCAGAAGGGGAGCCAGACCCGATGTCCAAGGCATTTCAACCCGGCCGCACTTCGTCGGCAGCAATCCGGCCGCCCATCTGGGCCGCCCTCGTCCCCGCCCTGTTCCTGGCCGCCTGCGGCACCACGCCGGAGCCCGAACCGGCCGCCGAGGAACCGGAGGAGCAGGTTGCCGAGACCGCGCAGGAAGAAGAAATCCAGGAGCCGAGGGAGTTCGAGCCGGCCCAGCGGGCACCGCGGGAATACGTGGTGGAACGGGGCGACACCCTCTGGGATATCTCCAACATGTTCCTGCGCGATCCCTGGCTGTGGCCGGAGATCTGGCATATCAACCCGCAGATCCACAATCCTCACCTGATCTACCCCGGTGATGTGATCACCCTTTTCTATGTCGATGACCGCCCGCACATCGAGGTGCGCCGGGACGATGAGATCTACCTCACCACCCTGGACATCGAACGCCTGAGCCCCCGCATCCGCTACGAGGACCTGCCCCGCGCCGTGCCCTATGTGCCGGCCGACGCCATCCGGCCGCTGCTGCGCCGCCCGCAGGTACTCACCGATGACATGATGGACAATGCTCCCTATCTGCTGCGCTCGGCGGACGGCCGCCTGATGACCAGCGCCGGGGACAATATCTATGTCCGCAACTTCAATGACAGCGATGCCACTCGCTACACCATCCTGCGCCCGGGTCAGACCTATCGCGATCCGGACAGTGGCCGCGCCCTGGGCCAGGAGGCCATCTTCGTCGGAGAAGCGGAGTTTGTTCGCGGCGGCGACCCGGCCACCCTGTTCGTGACCCGGGCAGTGCGCGAGGCCCTTGAGGGGGACCGACTCTTCCCCATCGAGGATCGGGTCCTGCACCGGGACTTCTATCCCCGGGCCCCGGAAGCCGAAATCGAAGGCGTGATCATCAGCGGCCTGGAAGAAGGCGACATGATCAGCCAACACGACACGGTCGTGCTCAACCGTGGCACGAATCACGGCCTCGAACCCGGGCATGTGCTGGATGTCTTCCAGCGGGGTGAAACGGTGCGTGACCGTGAGCAAGGCCTGTTCGGTGAGCGGGTCCGCCTGCCGGACGAGCGTATTGGCCTGGTGATGATCTACCGGGTGCATGACGAGGTGAGTTATGCCCTGGTCATGCAGGCCCAACGGGAAATCTCCGAAGGCGACCGCATCCTCAACCCGCGCCATCGCATTCGCACCCGGCAGATGCGGGAACCTCGCTGACGCTTGCGGCAGGGGCTTTGGACACATTGGGGGAATCTTCCAAGCAGACAGCGGCAGAAGATCTGGCGGCCTGGCTGGCGCTGGCGCGGGTCAGCGGGCTGAGCGCCAGTGTCCGCGAGCGTCTGCTGGCCCACTTCGGCAGTGTCCGTGAGTTGATCGAAACCCCGGCCGCTGAGCTGGCCGAGTTCGGCCTGGGCGACAAGGCCCGGGCCCAGCTCAGCGAACCCGACTGGGCGTCGGTGGAAGCCGACCTGCGCTGGCTGGAAGGCGAACACCATCACCTGCTGCGCGAAACCGACCCGGACTGGCCGCCGCTGCTCCGGGAGCTCAGCGACCCGCCGCCCCTGCTCTATTGCCATGGCGACCCCAGCCATCTGCGCGATCCGGCGCTGGCCATGGTGGGCAGCCGCAATCCCACCCGTGGCGGACGAGAGACCGCCGAGGCCTTTGCCGAAACCCTGACCGGCATGGGGCTGGTCATCGTCAGCGGCCTGGCCATGGGCGTGGACACCGCCGCCCACAGCGGCGCCCTGCGGGCCGGCGGGCCCACGGTGGCGGTGACCGGCTGCGGGCCGGATATCGTCTACCCCAAATCCAACGCCCAACTCGCTGACAGGATTGCCGAAAGTGGCTGCGTGGTCACCGAGTTCCCTCCCGGCGTCAAGCCCCAACGTAGCCATTTCCCCCGCAGAAACCGTATAATCGCGGGCCTTTCCCTGGGCACTCTGGTGGTGGAAGCGGCGCTTCGCAGCGGTTCGCTGATCACCGCCCGCCTGGCCGCCGAGCAGGGCCGGGAGGTCTTTGCGGTGCCGGGATCGATTCACAACCCACTGGCGCGCGGCTGTCACCGACTGATCCGTGCCGGGGCCAAGCTGGTGGAATCCACCGACGACATTTTCGAGGAGCTGCGGGGTCTGGGCCTGCTGGAACAGCAGGGCGCGAATTCAACTCAGACAACATCCGCGCCAGCACAAGCCGATCACTCCGAGAGCGATCCCGCCTACCAGACATTGCTGGCGGCGGTGGATTATTCCCCCACGCCGGTGGATGTAATCGTGGAACGCTCTGGATTGACCGCTGCCAGCGTATCCTCCATGCTCCTGATGCTAGAGCTGGAGGGTCGCGTCGAATCCGCCCCGGGTGGCCGCTACACGCGCAGGAGCTGACGACTAGCATGCGAACCAAGGAAAACGTGCTCGATGTCCTCATGTATCTCTTCGAGAATTACATGCATGAAGACATGGAGGAACAGGAGACCGACCAGGAAACCCTGTTTACCGAATTGCAGGAGGCCGGTTTCCCCGCGGGCGAGATTCACAAGGCCTTTCAGTGGCTGGAGGATCTGGCCGCCGACGGCGACAATCTGGACAGCCCGCCCGGCGCCACTCGCGCCACGCGGGTATTCAGCCCGGAAGAGAACAGCCGGATCTCGCCGGAGTGCCGGGGCTTTTTGATCTATGTGGAACAGATCGGCATTCTCGACCCGATCCAGCGGGAACGGGTCATTGATCGCATCATGGCGCTGGAATCAGCGGCCGTGGACCTGGACCAGGTGAAGTGGATTGTGTTGATGCTGCTGTTCAACCAGCCCGGCCAGGAAGAGGAATACGCCCGGATGGAGGACCTGGTCTTCGAAGAGACCCCGGGCCGTTTGCACTAAGAGAGGCGTAATGAGCAAAAACCTGGTCATCGTGGAATCGCCTGCCAAGGCCCGCACCATTGAGAAGTACCTGGGCAAGGACTTCAAGGTGCTGGCGTCCTACGGCCATGTCCGTGACCTGGTCCCCAAGGAAGGCGCGGTCAGCCCGGATCAGGACTTCGCCATGCGCTACGAGGTCATCGAGCGCAACAAGAAGCATGTGGATGCCATCGACAAGGCCCTGAAAAAGGCCGACGCCCTCTATCTGGCCCCTGACCCCGACCGGGAAGGGGAAGCCATCGCCTGGCATCTGCTGGAGCTGCTCAAGGAGCGGGGCTCCCTGGACGGCAAGCAGGTCCATCGGGTGGTCTTTCACGAAATCACCAAGGGCGCGATCAAGAACGCCATCGAGAACCCCCGCAGCATGTCCGGGGAGCTGGTCAACGCCCAGCAGGCCCGCCGCGCCCTGGATTATCTGGTGGGTTTCAATCTCTCGCCGCTGCTGTGGAAGAAGATTCAGCGCGGCCTGTCCGCCGGCCGGGTGCAGTCACCGGCCCTGCGCATGATTGTCGAGCGCGAGCGGGAAATCGAGGCCTTCGAGCCCCAGGAGTACTGGAGCATCGAGGCCGAGGCGGCCAAGGATGCCCAGGCATTTCAGGCCAAGCTCACCCGCTACCGGGGCGAGAAGGTGGAACAGTTCAGCTTCACCAATGGCGATCAGGCCCACGAGGCCGAAGCCCATCTCAAGCAGTCCGCCAATGGTGAACTGCGAGTGGCCAAGGTGGAAAAGAAACAGCGCCGCCGCAATCCGGCGCCGCCCTTCACCACCTCCACCCTGCAGCAGGAAGCCTCGCGCAAGCTGGGCTTCGGCGCCCAGCGCACCATGCGCCTGGCCCAGAGCCTCTACGAGGGCATTGATCTGGGCGAAGGCGCGGTGGGTCTGATCACCTACATGCGGACCGACTCCGTGGCCCTGGCCACCGAAGCGGTGAACGAGATCCGCTCGGTCATCGACGAGCGCTACGGCAGCAACAATGTGCCGGATGCGCCGCGCAGCTATCGAACCAAGTCCAAGAATGCCCAGGAGGCCCACGAGGCCATCCGCCCCACCTCCGCCGCCCGTCATCCCGATGCCCTCAAGGGCCGTCTGGACCACGACCAGTTGCGACTTTACGAACTGATATGGAAGCGCACCGTGGCCTGTCAGATGGTGCCGGCCCTGTTCAATACCGTGGGCGTGGACCTGGCCTGTGGCGAGGGCAATCAGTTTCGCGCCACTGGCTCGCAACTGGTGGAGCCGGGCTTCATCGCCGTCTATCAGGAAGGCCGAGACGACGCCAAGGGCGATGACGACGCCGACAAAGTGCTGCCGCCCCTGGAAGAAGGGGAAATGGTCGCCCTCAAGCAGCTCATTACCGATCAGCATTTCACCGAGCCGCCGCCGCGCTTCACCGAAGCGAGTCTGGTCAAGGCGCTGGAAGAGTACGGCATCGGTCGCCCCTCCACCTACGCCTCCATCATCTCCACCCTGCAGAACCGGGAATACGTGGAGATGGACCGCAAGCGCTTCCAGCCCACCGATGTGGGTCGGGTGGTGAATGATTTCCTCACCAAGCATTTCACCCGCTATGTGGACTATGACTTCACTGCCCGCCTGGAAGACGAGCTGGATGCCGTCTCCCGGGGCGAGAAGGACTGGGTTCCGCTGATGCGGGAGTTCTGGACGCCGTTCCGGGAACGGGTGGAAGACAAGGAAAAGACGGTGACCCGGGAAGAGGCGGTTCAGGCCCGTGAGCTTGGCACCGACCCCAAGAGCGGGCGGCCGGTCACGGTCCGCTTCGGCCGCTTCGGACCCTTCGTGCAGATCGGCACCAAGGACGATGAGGAAAAGCCCAAGTTTGCCGGCCTGCGTCCGGGCCAGAAGATGGACGAGATCGAGCTGGACGAGGCCCTGGCCCTGTTCAATCTGCCCCGGGACCTGGGCGAGACCCCGGACGGGGAGCCGGTCCAGGCCAATATCGGGCCCTATGGCCCCTATGTGAAGTTCGGCCGCAAGTTCGCTTCCCTGGGCGAGGACGACGATGTCTACACCATCGAGCTGCCCCGCGCGCTGGAGATCATCGAGGAAAAGAAGAAGGCCGACGCCAACCGCATCATTCAGGATTTCCCCGACGAGGGGATTCGGGTGCTCAATGGTCGCTTCGGGCCCTATATGACGGACGGCAACAAGAATGTCAGCGTGCCCAAGGACCGGGACCCCAAGGATCTGACCCTGCCGGAAATCCGGGAGATGATTGCCAACGCGCCGGAACGCAAGGGCCGCTTCGGCCGCCGCAAGAAGGCCGGCAAGAAGAGCGCGGCCAAGAAGGCAAGCAAGAAGGCCGCGAAGAAGAAGACCGGCAAGAAAAAGGCGGCAAAGAAAAAAGCCGCCAAGAAGAAAAAGAAGGCCGGCAAGAAGAAGTCCGCCGCCTCCTGACCCCCGGCCATGTCTTCCAAGCACGTCATGCCACCGGCCGACCGGACCCTGGCCGACCACCCAGGACTTGACGAGGCCGTCGAGCAGCTGCGGGCGGGCGGGGTCATCGCCTATCCCACCGAAGGCGTCTTCGGGGTGGGCTGCGACGCCCTGGATGAGGGCGCCGTGCTGCGGGTGCTGTCGCTGAAACAGCGGGAACGCCGCAAGGGCCTGATCGTGATCGGCTATTCCCTGCCCCAACTGGAGTCCCTGATCCGACCCCTGAGCCGTGAGCAGCGTCAGGCCCTGGAGGAAAGCTGGCCGGGGGCGGTGACCTGGATCGTGCCGGCCGCCGAGGACTGCCCCGAGTGGCTCACCGGGGGCCGCAGCAGCCTGGCGGTTCGGGTGCCGGATCATGATCTGGCCCGGGAGCTCTGCCGCCGCTTTCGTGGCCCCCTGGTGTCCACCAGCGCCAACCTGAGCGGAGACGTTGCCTGCCGAACTGCCGCCGCCGTGCGCCAGGCCTTCCCAAGCGGCCTGGATGCCATTCTGGATGCACCGGTGGGCGACTACAGCGGGCCCAGCGAAATCCGTGATCTTGCCAGCGGTCGGATACTGAGAGCCGGAGCCGAGAAACCATGAGCGAGGGCGTGGACAAGCAGGCGGTGAAGGATTACCTCACCGACCTCCATGACCGGATCACCGAGCGCCTTGAAATGCTGGACGGCGGCACCCGCTTCCGTCGCGATACCTGGGAACGGGAACAAGGGGGCGGCGGCGACAGCCGGGTGCTGAGCGATGGCGCCCTGTTCGAGCGGGGCGGGGTCAATTTCAGCCATGTGATGGGCGATGCCCTGCCCGCCACCGCCTCGGCCCGTCGGCCGGAACTCGCCGGGCGCAGCTTCGAGGCCATGGGGGTCTCGCTGGTCATGCACCCCCATAATCCCTATGTCCCCACCAGTCACATGAACGTGCGCTTCTTCGTGGCGGAAAAAGCCGGCGAGGCCCCGGTGTGGTGGTTTGGCGGGGGCTTCGACCTCACCCCCTACTATGGCTTCGACGAGGACTGCCGCCACTGGCATGAAACCGCCCGCCAGGCCTGCGTCCATTTCGGCCCCGAGGTCTATGCCGACTACAAGCGCTGGTGTGACGAGTATTTCTTCCTCAAGCACCGCAATGAACCGCGCGGGATCGGCGGGCTGTTCTTCGATGACGTCAATCACTGGGACTTCCCCACCAGCTTCGCCTTCATGCGCTCGGTGGGCGACCACTACCTGCCTGCCTACGAGCCCATCGTCCAGCGCCGCCGCGACCACGACTACGGCGAACGCGAACGGGAGTTTCAACTCTACCGGCGCGGGCGCTACGTGGAATTCAACCTGGTCTATGACCGCGGCACCCTTTTCGGCCTGCAATCCGGCGGGCGCACCGAATCCATCCTCATGTCCCTGCCCCCCAGGGTCCGCTGGGAGTACGACTACCACCCCGAACCCGGCAGCCCCGAAGCCGAGCTTTACGAACGCTACCTGGTTGCCCGCGACTGGGTTTGAGGGATGGGCCTTCGGATGAGGGGGCCTGGTAATTCAAAGGCGGGCCTCGCGCAAAGGCGCTAAGACGCTAAGGAAAACCTTTTTGTTGTGGGTGGGGGTAATCTGCCGCAGGAGCGGCTTTAGCCGCGATTGGGGCTGCGGTGTGGCTGCTATCGCGGATGAATCCGCTCCTACGGGAAACGCCCCCAACAAAGCCAATGCCTTTCCTTTGCGTCTTAGCGCCTTTGCGCGAGGCCGCCCTTAAATTTCTCCGCAGCCTCGGCGCCCTCCGCCCGAGGCATGCCCTTGAACCAAGCCACCTCAGTCCCGTGCCACCTCACCCACTGTAAAACGCAGGCTGAAGTCATCCAGCGGTCTGCCGGCCAGGTCGGTGGCGAGGCCGTCATGGCGCAGGCGGAGGCGGAAGTGACCGGTCTCGCCCTGGAGGTCGCGAGGCAAGATCAGGCGGAAGCTGTGGGCATGCTGATCCAGGGGCTCCAGCCTGATGGCCTGCTGATCCAGCTTCATGGCTTCCACGCGGCCATCGGGGTGGATCCGTTCGAGCTGGATCTGCCCGGCATGCAAACGGCTGGCATCCAGGGAGGAGCTGGCCGAGAGCTGAATCCGGTCGGGGAAATGCTCCAGCCGGGTCCCGTTCAGGGGCCAGCTGGCTTGGAGTTGCGGGGCGGTGTTGGCAGCCTCAGGCGACGGCACCCGCCGGGCACGCAATTGGCGTGCGGTGTCGAGAAAGGCCTCGCGGGCAGCAACACGGGCCATGCCGGCCTCTGACAGGGGCGCGGCCGTCGGCTCTTCCAGCTCCTCCTCCGGGTCCAGCAGGATGGCGGCCAACTCGCTCACTTCATCGCCAATGCCCTCGGCAGCATCGATGCCAAAGGTATCGGCCAGTACCACCACGCCCCGGTCGCCCTGGCGTTCGAAGATCAGAAAACTGGTGAAGCCACCCACCACGCCATCGTGGAAAACCAGCGTCTCGCCATCCTCGTACCAGCTGTCGGCAAGGTTCCAGAGCGATCCGACCCGGAAGTTTCCGAAATCCACCAGAGACTGCTGTGCTTCCCACAGGGCGGCCAGATCCGGATCATCGGCGGCGCCAAGGTTGGTGTCGATAAAGGCGAGCATGTCGGACACCGAGGCGCGGACACCCCCCAGGCCGGCGACATTCTCGTGGAATTGCCAGGGCACGGTGGGATTGCCGTCATCGGTATGGCCCTGGATGAGATCACCGCTCAGGCTTGCGCTGCTCATGCCGGCGGGGCCGAAGATGACCTGATCCAGGAGATCGCCGAAATCGGTGTCCGACCGGTCGGTGGCGGCGACGGTCAGGAGCATGGTGGCGTAGTTGGAGTAACCGTATTCGCCCACCGGATTCTCAAGGATGTTGTCCTCATCGCTCAGGGTATCGATCAACGCTTCCGGGCTGATGTCCTTGTAGGGGTCGTCCCAATCGTTGACCGGCAGGGGTGGGACGGGAAAGCGGGCCAGGCCCGAGGTGTGCGTCAGGACATGGGCCAGATTGATTGCCACGCCCTGATTGTCGGGCATCTGGGCATCCGGACGCAGCCAGTCTTCCACCAGAGTGTCCACGGGCTGGTCCTGCTGGGCCATCACGGCCTGGGTGACAATGCCCAGCATGGGCTTGGTGATGGAACCAATCTGAAAGCGGGAATTCGCATCAACGGCCTGCCCGGTGGCCTCGTTGGTGCAGGCGGTACCGATCTCGATCGCTTCCGGCGTCACCACGCCCACGGCAAAACAGGGGTCGGCGGCATGCTGGCTGAACTTCTCCTGCAGGTAGGCCTGGATCAGGGCGTCGAAGCCCTCGGGGTCGTCGTCATCCCCGTCATCCCCATTGCCATCATCGCCATCTCCATTATCTTCGCCGTTACCGTTGTCGGCGCCATTGCCGCTGTCATCATCGCCATTGCTGCCACTGTCCAGACAAGCAGTGACGCCCCCCAGGGCCAGCGACGCCAACAGCAACAGAATCCAAAGTCCCTTCACCCATCCCCGCTCTCGCCACCACATGGCCGACTCCTCCCTCGGTTTTCATCCAAAATAAGCGTCTAAGACACCCCCGAGCCGTGCCACCCCTTGAACGGGGCACCCTTAGTAGTTGCTCGCGCCAAGGGCGCGCAGAAAAGTCAAAGGCGATCTCGCGCAGAAGCGCGGAGGCGCAGAGAAAAGATGGGTTATGTTGTGGGGGGGGGTATTCTTGCCCTGACACTTCGAGAGGAATAGTGACCAGTCGGATAGGGATGAATGTGCCATCCCGTCGTAGGAGCGGCTTTAGCCGCGATAGGGGGCAGATCGAAGCCACGATCGCGGATAAATCCGCTCCTACGGCAGATACCCCCCACCGCCAACAACTAAAAAGGTTTTCCTCTGCGCCTCCGCGCGAGAAATGTTTTTCCTTCGCGCCCTTGGCGCGCTCTGCGCGAGGCCAGGTTTTTGAGGCTTCCCCCACCCCCGCCTCATTCGGGCATTTGTTAAACTGCCCGCGCACTCGACACAGGAAACCGCGATGAACCAGCAGAGCATTGATTGCCTGGAGATGAGCACCGGCGAGGAGCCGGTGGGCAGTGTGATCTGGCTGCACGGCCTGGGCGCCGACGGCCATGACTTTGAACCCATGGTGCCCCAGTTGAATCTGGAGCGGGTGCTGCCCCTGCGCTTCATCTTCCCCCATGCGCCGGTGCGGCCGGTGACCCTGAACGGGGGCATGGCCATGCGGGCTTGGTATGACATTGTCAGCCTGGAACGCAACTCGCCCCAGGATTTGCAAGGCATCGAGCAATCGGCCGAGACGGTCAATCACCTCATTCGCCACGAGATCGACCGGGGCATCCCGGCGGAGAAGATCGTCATCGCCGGCTTCTCCCAGGGCGGGGCGGTGGCGCTGTTGGCGGCCCTGCGTTATCCGGAGCGCCTCGGCGGTCTGATCGCCCTGTCCACCTATCTGCCCCGGGCCGAGAAGCTGGAAGAGGAAGCCAGCGGGGCCAATCGGGATCTGCCCATCTTCATGGCCCACGGTGCCCAGGACCCGGTGGTCCAGCCAACCCTGGGTGAGGCCTCCTTCCGCCACCTGGAGCGCATGGGCTATCCCATCAAGTGGCGCACCTATCCCATGCCCCACGCGGTCTGCCCGCAAGAGATCGACCACATCCGGGCCTGGCTGCTCAACCTTTACGGCAAGAGCTGATGGCCGGGCGCTTCGCCGGGCAAGCGGTTCTGATCACCGGTGGCAACCGGGGTATTGGCCTGGCCTGCGCCCGTCGCTTTGCCAATGAGGGAGCGCGGGTGGGTCTGCACTTCGCCCATGACGAGACCACCGCCCGGGCCGCCCTGGATAGCCTACCCGGCGAGGGTCATTGCCTGCTCAGGGCGTCACTGGATCAGGTAGAGGCTTGTCGATCATTGGTCACCGAGGCGGAGAATGATCTCGGCCCGGTGGATGTGCTGGTCAACAATGCCGGCATCTTCCGCCATCGGCCCGTGGCGGAGATGGACTTCGAGGACTGGCGGGCGATCTGGGAAGAGACTCTGGCGCTGAACCTGAGCGGCCCCGCCCATCTGAGTGTTCTGTTTGGACAGCGCATGGCCGAGCGCGGCCGTGGCCGGATCATCAACGTCTCTTCTCGCGGCGCCTTTCGCGGCGAACCCGAGGCCCCCGCCTATGGGGCCAGCAAGGCCGGACTCAATGCCCTGACCCAATCGCTGGCCCAGGCCCTGGGCGGGCGCGGCGTCAGCGTCGCGGCGGTGGCACCGGGCTTTGTGGAAACGGATATGACTCGTGAACTGCTGGATGGCCCGGAGGGTGATGGCATTCGCGCCCAGAGCCCCCTGGGGCGGGTGGCCACCCCCGAGGACGTGGCGGCGGCAGTCACCTGGCTGGCCTCGGAAGAGGCCGAGTTTGCCACCGGGACGATTATCGACGTGAATGGGGCTTCGCATTTGAGGCAGTGAGGGGGGCCTCGCGCAGAGAGCGCCAAGGGCGCAAAGCTGGAAGGAAAAGAAAACGCCGCGGCTGATGCCGCGGCGTTTTCTTTTCAGCCACTATTCCAATCACTCAGGATCAGAAGTGGTTCATTTCGCTGTCCAGGTGGACAGGCGCCTCGATGACCACCGGGGCATCACTGTAGATGCTGGCATTGGGAGTGGTCTGTCCCTTGAAGGTCAGGCGCAGGGTATAGGTACCGATGTCGAGATGCTCGGCCACCTGGCTTTCCAGCGCCAGCTCACCACCAAAGGTCAGGGTTTCGTTCGTCTCAATGGTCTTGTAGTTGACAATCTGCGCGAAGAACTTGCCGGTGGACCAGGCACTATGGACTACACCATTGGCATCGATCAGTTCGATCTCGAAGTGCTGCTTGCTGTCAAAGCGCAGCTCAACCGGGGCCTGACCCAGATTGGTTACGCTGAGATAGGCTTCGATCACACCGTCCTGGTTGATCATCACCCGCTGGCTGGGCAGGTTCATGCTGTAGGCCAGTTCGGCGCGAGCGGGGAAGCTGTTGCCGTCGATGACACCATGAGCCAGTTCATAGCTGGGAATGCTGCCACCCATGAAAATACCCCGGGCTTTCCACTTTACCAGGCCAGTGCCCTTAGCAAACCAGGCGGAGTCGATGGCGTTTTCATAGCAATCGCCACTGAAATCCACACGGATCACATCATCAAAGTTGCCGGCAGCAGTCTGGAGGCTTTCACCACGGGCAGCGATGGTGGCGGTGTGGTTGCACGGACCCAGCGGCGTGGCGAAGCTGGCGCCTTCCGGGGCAGAGAAATCCACCACCGACTCGCCATAACCACTGTCCGCATTGAAGACATAAAGAATGTCATTGCCTTCACTGGTCCAGACCCACTTCTGGCCCAGACCGATAAAGTCGCTCACGAGCTTCCAGTGCTCGCCGCTGCTGTTCTGCACGGACATCTGCTTGATGCCCTGGGTTTCCGCACCGAAAGTGACCTTGTCATAGTGGAACTCGTCACCGGCCTCGATGGGGAAGTAATCATTGGCTTGGGCATTGATGGAAAACAGCAGGCTGGATGCGATAAAGATATGTTTGAACTTCACGATTGAACTCCCTCCGAAGATTTTAGGCAATAGGCTCCCGCTTGACCTTCTGGCCAAGAAAAAATGAGCACTATTGATCCCCCGACTAGATTGCGGTTCCTGAGCCGAAGAGCCGTCAATCAAACGCACAGCGTTGCGGCGAACAGCTTCATCTCACTGTCCGGCTTGGCATCAGCCAGTAGCATGATTGAAGACGAAGGCACCCACGAACGTGTGGCATGAATCGGCGTTCACGCTCCCCTCAGGAGGGTGCCCCTCGGCCAGGAGGGCGCAATATTAGGCAGGCAGGAATGCCTTTTCAAGGCTCAACCAAGGCTTTCTTAAAAACTTCATGAAAGCGCTAAAAATGAGCTCATTCTTGTTGTCTCGGGCACAATGAATCGTCACGCTTGCAACATGAAACGGGCATGAATAGCGAGACTGAGGTAAGTCCGCGCGGATGCTTGCGCAAAAATACGGCCTTGATCAGGGCCTGGGGTTACCAGGCCTCTCTGAGATCAATGCGGCGGTTCTCACCGTCAAAGATGCCGAAAGTGATGGTGCCTTCTGGCGTCTCGTCGTGACCATTGTCCTGCCCCGACCAGTCATAGCGCAGCCACTCCGGCATGTCGGTTGGCCGAACCACATGGCTGCCGACTTCGTTGGTGGCGCGGAACCAGGCGTTAAAATCCCCATCTTCCGGTGGCACGCTCCAGTTCTTTCCGGCCTCCCCGCCGCCGGGGCATCCCGCACCACTGTCGTTGTCCGGATCAATAATGCAGGCATCACCGGCACCACTGACTCGGACAACCTCCATGGTGAGGTTCTCGGTACAGCCATCTCCGGTACTCGGCAACCACCCTATGTCCTCGGATTGGTAATACTCGGTTCTGACAATGCCGGCCAGATCCAATCGATCGGAACCATGGGCATTACCCACATTGAGACGACCGTGGCGAATCTGGTCACTGTCTTCAAAGGACAGATCAATTACGAAGGTATTGCTGCCGTCACTGGCCTCATAGGCAATCCCGTCCTCGTCGATAACATCCAAGCGAATCTCGAAGGCGGCCGAGAAGGGCGTGACATCGGGACTGTTATTCCCGATGAATTGATGGCTGAGACTGCCGGTGAATTCAATCAGCACCCGGCCCCGGTCCTCGGGCTGATCCGCGGTGGGATCATCTCCATCCGGGGCATGGCTGGCCACACCATCGTCAACCTCGATGCTGGTCACGAATTCCGTCGGTATGCCCTCATCATGATAAGAGGGGCTGACCGGCTCGAGCCGCCACCAGTCTTCGGTGGCGAATCGAGCGTAATTCTGGGTATGGGTCCCCTGAACATTCACGGGTGTGATCCGGACACTGGGCGCTTCCCCATAAGGGATGTCCTGCCCCAGGTAGCTAAAGGCAGCATTACAAGCCGTCGCAAGCGTGGCGGGCTCAAGCAGTTCAACCTGGAAGCGGTCAGGCGTGAATCGTCCGACAGGCGAGCTGCGACCCGTAACTTCCAGGCCGGCACCTAGATAGTTGCTGACCAGGGCTTCCAGAGTGATGGAACCGACTTCATCGTAGCTGAGCTCATCATCCAGCGTCATGCTGCCGCCACTGAATGCCGTTTCATTCAAGGTACCACCTGTCAGTGTGCCCACGTTACCGGCCTGAGGCGTAAAGGCGCCGGATTCGTTGAGCCGATCAAGACTGCCATTGGCAGCAAAGGCCGGCGTCGGGTTAGTCGCGGTGAGCACGGCACCATCGTCGGGAACGCCGTCGTCATTGCTGTCCGCAGCAGGCTGATACTGGACTGCCATGACCCGGGCACTGAACAGTTCCCCAGCCGCGCCAAATATGGCAGCCGCCGGCGTCGTCCCGCCGGGGTTGCTGGTGCCGTCCATTTCGATTTCGTCGATGGCGAAGCCGAAGGGGCGGGCCGTGCCCTGACTGGATTCCCCGGACACGGGCCGCGGATCGCCTTCTTCGTCAACGACCAGGCCACTGTCCACGTCCAACAAGGCAATACGGTACTGCCCCACATCCTCGGTATCCAAGGTCATTTCCGCGGTGCCCGCATCAAAGCCAAGCTGGATGTTGGGGCCACCGGGTTGGTTGTCAGGAAGACTCTCACCAGCAATTTCAGGCGGCAGGCCACCCGGATCATTGGCGCTGCGTTCAATCCAGGCGCGCAAACCAATGTTGCCGTCGTAGTTGGCGTTCACTCCGCATTCACCGGTATCCGGGTCCTGTCTCAGGGCCGATACCTCCATGGCGTGGGGTCGTCCGGCGACGATTTCCTGGCCAAGGCTGTCAACGAACTGGACTTGGAAGGCATTCTCGCGAAATGCGACCAAATCAGAGGCGCCTGTAGCATCACCATCTACCTCAGCCACGTTGATGACGAGATCATCCGCGCTCTGATTCTCCAGCGCCAGGGTAATACTGCCCTGGTCGGCACTGACAAACTGGTATCCTGCCAGACCATCATTCGCACCGCCGGAGAAACTGCCGTTGGCGTTGACCACACTCCATACACCCCGGTTACTCGAGGTGCTGATGGCAATCTCTTCCTGGTAGTCAGTCAGGGGATTACCGTTGGCATCGACGGCGGTAATGGTGACCTCGGCGGGACCACAAACACTGGCATTGGCGGGTGCATCAATAATGAAGGCGTCGGCATCTTCAAAACAGACGCGGCTTTCCTGGCTCAGAGCTTCAATTTCCCCTGAGTCGAGTGCGCGGCCGAAGAAACGAAATTCATCCATCTGATACTCGGCGGGTGCCGTGCCACTTGAATAGCCACCGAGCTGGAAAGGGGCACCGGCATCCACGAGCCGACTGGGGCCCTGGTTGCCATAGGTACGGGTCTCCACCAATGAGCCATTGGCGTAAATGGAGAGCCGCCTTTCATCCATGTCATGGCGAACGGTGATGTGCACCCACTCATCGCCGTAGGGGTCATTGGCTGCACCCGCGGTGGGTCTCCAGCTCAGTTCACGTTCGCGGGGATTATTCTCGTTGCCCTGCCTGACCATGAACAGCAGGTCACGGTCAAATCCGCGAAAATCGCCCAGCACTTCAAAGCGCCGGGCAAAGAAACCATCGAGATTACCGGATGCCAGGATGCTGGGGTTGACATTGCTCTGATCAGCGAGCGGCATTTTCAGCCAGAACGCCGCAGTAAAAGAGTGGGCATCATTTGTCTCTGCGTCACTGGCGGTGGTGATATTGCCGGACAGGGGCACATCCGCAAAACCACAGGTGCCGGGACTGTCGGGTATGGCCCCATCGGAGCCGGCGGGCCCGAAGTCAATGTCGTTGGCATTACCCGTCCGGTCGTTGCCACTCTGATCACTGATCTGATTGCCTTGCTCCGTCCAGTCTTCGTCAAACCACCAGGAAATCAGCAGATCCTCGTCAAGGGCTTCCGTTTCTTCAGGACCAAACTCATGAAAGCCCTCGGGGGCATTCTGGTTGTTGAACTGGGTCAGCAGCCAATCCTGGGTGCGAGCCGTTGAACTGATACGGAGCTCGTCCACCCCACCTTGGTAGCGAACCTGCCCACTGGGGTTCAGTCGCTCACCCCATCCGGAAAGTACCGGGTCATCACTGAAGGTGTTCAGGACGGTCGTGCCGCAGCCGCTGCGGCTCATGGCGAGCTGACCGTTGATGTAACCCCGCAATTGATTGGCGGCTCGGTCCAATACCAGGGCATAGTGCGCCCATTGGTCCCAAACGGGGGTGCCGTTATGCTCCCAGACTTCACTGCTGCCGCAGGTAACGCCCCAGGTCATCTCGTTATCAACAACGGCAATGCGAAAATGGTAGTTGTTACCCCAGCCAATGCGATCCCCTTTCCAGAGCAAGGGGTTATGGTTGGGAGACGGCTGACTGCTTTCGACAAGACCCCAGACTTCCACGGTGATCTCGTCCTGAATGGCAATCGCGCCCGAATGTGGAAACTCGAGACGGGGCTGATTCGTCGAACCCGAAGCAGGTACTCCCAGGTGACGGCGTCCACCGTCTATCTGAGATTCCGGCACAAACTGCGGGAAATTGTTAGCCCTCCCACCGACAAAGCCGTCCACATTATTGGCTGTCGAGTCGATAAGATCAGCACCCAGACCACCCGACTCCTGTAGATGATGGACCATGGCGTAGTTATTTGCCCAGACGGCTTCCACGTTTTCCATGTCGCCCGCGTTGGGGTTGCCATAGTAGATGTAGAGCTGGGTATCATCGGATGGATCAAGCTCAGCCACATTGACCCAGGCCACCAGACGCCCGGTGGTATCCCAGAATTCAACCTCGTGAGCAAGTACGGTGATGCCATCACCGGCGGTAAAGACCACATCACCCGCTTCAGGCTGGGCCACATTGTTGGCGAGATTGGTTCGGACCTCGGCGGTTTCGTTGCTGGTATTGATGAGAACGGGAAAGTCATTCAGGGCCGCTTCAACCTGGTCGGCGTCCAGGCTGATGGTCATGCGGTACTCCCAGTCCGAGTCGAACCAGTCGGCGAACAGTGCACCTGGCCAGATCAGGCATGCCAAAAGGACCCAGACCTGAAAGCAGGGCGATGAGGTTATTGCTTGTTGCTGTCTCATTTTCATGGGCCGGGACTGACTCCCCTTTCGCGGGCTTTCCCTGCCCTTGGCTACGATTGCACGCTTGTCTCTAGGGCGCGGTGGTGGCTGTTGCCGTCGCCCGCCGGGCCACATGGGCCGCTTCGCCGAGGCTGCCGCGTTCGGCAAAGGCTTCGAGGGCATAGACCTGGAAGGTCTGCCCCCGCTCTGTATGGGTGGTTTCGCTGCAAGTGACGGTCACGGTAAAGCCGTCCAGATTGAGATTGATGGTCGCCGGACAGCTCCCCGATTCAACCGCCTGATAGGCACCGGCCTCCAGGCCGGAGCGGGCGGCATACCAGGCCTGGGTGGCGCCGACGGACTGGACCGGGGTGAACTGCTGCACGCCGCTGATGGTGACCATGTAGATGGCCAGGGCGGCCAGGGCCACCAGCAGGAACAGGGCGGCGACCAGGGCGACGCCCTGTTCGGAGCGACGAGCGGCGAGCAGCGAGCGGCGAGCCGGTATCGACAAGCCGCTGTGTAAGGCCAAATCGCCGTCTCCAAGAAACCCTTGGTGTCCTTGGCGAGCTTTGCGCGAGGCGATCTTCATGGCGCGTTCACCACTTGTGTCTGATGGAGCAATCTTACCCGCTCTTCTTCTTCCTCCAATACCAATCGCATGCTGAGCAGGCCGGCGCGGGTGGAGCCGCCGGGTGCATATTCAAAACCACAGCTATCGATTCGCCCGCTGAGGAGACTGCCACTGACGGAGGAAGGATCATCACCCAGGACATAGCCGGCATGGCGATAGAGGCGGCCATTGCGGCAGACGAAGGCCACCGGGTCTTCGACCAGGTAGAAGCGCTGGCGGGGAGATTCCAGGGGGAACTGATGGGCCTGGCTCAGTTCAATGCGCGGTTCACCAGGGACACTGCTGTCGCTGATGGTCACGCCCCGGTTGGGGGTCATGCTCTGGCCGGCCCAGGCATCGTTGCCGGCCTGGCCGGTGTTGTAGACCGAGAGATAGTAGTCGTAAGAGCCATTGGCCAGCCCCACGGACCCGGTGGCGTTGAAGCTGTCATCGGCCTGGTTGAAACGCAGGCGGTGTTCGGGCTGGGCGGCACCGGGGCCGGGGCCCTCGCGGTAGCGTCCACCGGCCGCGGTGGCCAGGAACTGCACACAGGGCCCCTCAGCGCAGTCGTTGACGCGAATGCTGTTGGGCAGGGCGAGGCGGATTTCGCGATGCATGCGGCGCAGGGCGCGGTCGCCGTCGGCCACCAGGGTGGCGCGGCGGTCCTGGTCCACATAGCCACCGACGGTGCCGGAAATGAGAATACCGCCCACGGCGGCGACAATGCCGGTGATGGCGATGACGATCACCAGCTCGATCAGGGTAAACCCTTGTGCGCGCGCAGGGACCATGTCAGTTCTCCCGCGTCCGCCAGGCGGTGAGGGTGATGTTCACCGTGCCGGCGTTGTCCGAGACCTGCACATCAATTCGCCGTTCATTGCCGCCACCGATGCCGAGGCTGTTGTCATCGGCCACGCTGATACTGACGGTGAGCATGTCCAGCCCGGACAGGGGGTTGCCGAAGACATCCTCGGGCTGGCAATCCAGGCCATCGTAAGCCGCGACATGATCCCAGTCCTCGCGACTGCCGCAATTGCCATCACCGGTACTGCCGCTGAAGGGCCGGCCCATGATCTCGTCCATGTACAGCTCGGCCACGGACAGGGCCTGGGCGCGGATCATGGGGTCGGCACTGGCGCGGATGGTGGTGGTATAGACACCCAGCACCGCGGCGGCGGCAATGCCGATGATGACGATGGTGATCACCAGCTCGACCAGGGTCACCCC
>NZ_JAYGII010000022.1:0-43269 GCF_034931365.1 Natronospira elongata | reverse complement strand
ATTCCTGCTCCGCCTCCCGGTCCAGCCCGCACATCCCTGTGCGGGCGTTCGGCAAGCTGCGATGGTCCACTGGACCATCGGTCTTGCCTCACCCTGGCTCACACAGTCTTGGAAAGGTCTGTCGCCACCTAGGCCTGCCTTTGGTGGGGGGCACCTGGGCGGTGCTTGCTGAAGGTTTGTTCTGATATTTGAGCAGATTGACTTCGATTGGCTCGCTGAAATCGCGGATTAATCCGCTCCTACGGCGGCTTTCGAATAGGCAAATGGCACCGTAGGAGCGACTTTATTCGCGATCTGACTGGCCAGATCGAAGCCAGGTGATTACAGAGCTAGGTCAGATAGGGAAGAATCCGCAATACGCCGTAAACGATGAGAAAGATGGCGACAACGTAATTGAGCAGCTTGGGCTTGATCAGAATGAGCACCCCGGCGATCACGGCGATGATGCCAATCAGAAGGTTTACATCGATACTCATGGTCAACTCCAGTGGAAAATGAAATGGTTAAAAGGGCTGCTCCCATCCTGATGCTATCGCTGCAGTAACACGTAGACCGCACCCGTGCCGCCGTCATTGGGACGCGCCGAGCAAAAGGCCAGGATATCGTCGCGCTTCTGCAGCCAGGTGTTGAGCTTGGTTTTCAGCACCGGCCCGCGATTGCCCGAGCGCAAGCCCTTGCCGTGAACGATGCGCACACAGCCGTAACCCATGTCGTGACACTCGGCGAAAAACAGGCGCAGGCACTCCTGCGCTTCGCGCCAGTTCATGCCGTGGAGATCAAGTTGATCCCGTACCGGAATCCGGCCGCGTCGCAATCGACGCAAGACGTCGCCATTCAGGCCGGGGCGGGCAAAGCGTAGCTCCTCCCCGGTCTCCAGTGGTTCATCCCAATCCCCCTCCAGGGACTCGCGAACCACCGCCTGATCATCCTGACGGCGGAAGCGGGCCCGGGCTGGGGGGCGTCGACGCTGGACCGTGGCCGAATCGTCGCGGATCGGGCGCACATCGCCCACCGCCTGGCGAAACAGCTCACTGTCCTCATCGGTGATTACGGTATCCCGGTCGCTCATGCTGCCTCCAGGGCAAGCTTCATGGGGTAGAGGTTACTCAAGAACACCCCGGGACGAAAGCCGGCCGCTACGATCAGGGCCGGGATTCCAGTATAGTGTTGCGCGCTGCCGTGGGCCGCCACGGGCTGCCGTCTGCAAGGGGAGAGCGCTGAATTGAGAATTCTGGTGAGCAATGACGATGGTTACCTGGCCGAGGGGCTGCGCACCCTGGCCGGGGCCCTGTCGGCACTCGGAGAGGTGACGGTGGTCGCCCCCGACCGCAATCGCAGTGGCGCCAGTAACTCCCTGACCCTGAATCGCCCCCTGCGCATTCATCAGGCAGAGGAGCGGGTCTATTGCGTGGAGGGTACGCCCACTGACAGCGTTCATGTGGCCATCACCGGTTTGCTGGACCATCAGCCGGATATGGTGATTTCGGGCATCAACGAGGGTGCCAACCTGGGAGACGATGTTCTCTATTCGGGCACCGTGGCGGCGGCCATGGAGGGGCGTTTCCTGGGCTTGCCGGCGATTGCCGTCTCCCTGGCCAATGAGGGGCGGGGCCATTACGAGACCGCCGCCCGGGTGGTGGTGGAACTGATCCATCGAATACATCGTGATCCGCTGCCGGTTGATACCATACTCAACGTCAACGTCCCTGATCTGGCCTGGGAGGCCATTGACGGGTTTGAGGCCACCCGGCTGGGTCATCGCAAGCGGGCGGAAGGTGTCATTCGTGACAAGGACCCGCGGGGCCGCCCCATCTACTGGATTGGTCCCGCCGGCTCCGAGGAAGACGCCGGACCGGGCACCGATTTCCATGCCGTTCGTAACCGCAAGGTATCGGTCACACCCCTGCAGGTGGACCTCACTCGTTACGCGGCCCTGGACCAGATCGCCGGCTGGCTGGACAAGGGGGGTGAGAGTCAATGAACGCACCCATTGAAGGCATCGGCATGACCTCGGCCCGGACCCGCGAGCGCCTGGTTCAACGACTCAAGGACAACGGCATCCAGCACCCCGGGGTGCTGGATGCGATACGCAATGTACCCCGGCATCTCTTCGTTGACGAAGCCCTGTCCAGCCGCTCCTACGAAGATACCGCACTGCCCATCGGCCACGGTCAGACCATCTCCCAGCCCTGGGTGGTCGCGCGCATGACCGAGGCCCTGATAGAGAACGGTCGTCCCGAGCGGGTGCTGGAGATCGGCACCGGCTGTGGTTACCAGACCGCAGTCATGAGCGGTCTGGTGGGTCAGATTGATACCGTGGAGCGGATCTCCGCCCTGTTGCAGCGGGCAAGGCGGAATTTGCGTCAGCTGGGGGTTCGCAATGTCCGTTTTCACCATGCCGACGGCTATGAAGGCTGGCAGGACCACGCGCCCTTTGACGGCATTCTTGCCGCCGCCGCCCCGGAAGCGGTACCGGAAGCGCTGCTGGAGCAATTGGCGGATGGCGGCACCCTGGTGATTCCGGTTGGGCCTTCCGGCTGTCAGGAGCTACTGCGGATTACCCGCGACGGTGAGCAATTCACGCGCGAGAATCTGGGGCTGGTCAGTTTCGTGCCCCTGCGCGGTGGCCGCGCCTGATGCGTATCTTCTCCTGGCTGTATGAGCGCGTCATGCGCTGGTCGGCTCATCCCCGGGCACCCTGGTATCTGGGTGGTCTCAGCTTTGCCGAATCCACCTTCTTTCCGGTTCCCCCCGATGTCATGTTGGCGCCCATGGTGCTGGCCCGTCCGCGCCGCTGGCTGCGTCTGGCCACGATCACCACACTGGCCTCCGTCATTGGTGGGGTTGTTGGCTGGCTATTGGGCTATTTCGCCATTGAACTGGTCATGCCGGTCATTGAACAGGCCAGCTATCAAGGCGCCTACGAGCGGGCGCGGGAGTGGTTCCTGGAATGGGGTTTCTGGGCAGTCCTGCTGGCGGGCTTTTCTCCCATTCCCTACAAGGTTTTCACCATTGCCGCCGGCGTACTGTCACTCAATCTGCCGGTATTCATTCTGGCCTCGCTGTTGGGTCGGGGCGGACGTTTCTATCTGGTGGCCTGGCTGGTTGCCTGGGGTGGGCCGCCGGTTGCCGCGCGCATTCGCAAGCATATCGACCTGGTGGGCTGGATTCTGGTCCTGATACTGCTTGTGGCCATTCTCGTCTGGCGCTTTCTGCGGTAGCCTTGACCCATTGAATCTCGCGGATGGGCGCATGAAGCGGTACTGGCAAGTTTCCCTCCTCAATCTGCTTTCCCTGGTGCTGGCGCTGAGCCTGGCGGCTTGCGCGGGTGCCCTGCGCTGGGATCCACTGACCTATACCGTCGAAGAAGGCGATACCCTCTATTCCATCGCCTTCCGCCATGGCCTGGATTACCGTGCGTTGGCGGAATGGAATGGCATAGGCAGTAACTATCTGATCTATCCGGGCGATGAGCTGGTGCTGAGCCGGCCGCCTGCCGGCGTCAGCCCTGAGCAAGTCGCGGAAGTGCGTGAACAGTCCGCTGACCGGGAGGCCGGCCGTTCTAGCGCTTCGTCTGGCGATGCCAGGGCTTCCGGACGGAGCCGTGGTCAGGGTAGTGGTACCCAATCTATGCCGCCGCGCGGTGATATCGACTGGCAATGGCCGCTGGAAGGGGAAGTGCTTAACCAGTTTGGTGAAGGCAGCATGGCTCGGGGCATCCAGATTGCCGCCGAGGAGGGGAGTGATGTTCACGCGGCGGCCAGCGGTCGGGTTGTCTATACGGGTAGTGGACTGATCGGATACGGTAAGCTTATTATCATCAAGCATGATGATGTTTATCTGAGTGCTTACGGGCATAATCAGGATATCCTCGTCGAGGAAGGTGATGACGTGGATGTCGGTGAACGCATAGGTCGAGTCGGACTGGGACGGGGCAACCGTTCCATGTTGCACTTCGAGATCCGTGCGGAAGGCCAGGCAGTGGATCCCATGAGATACCTGTCGGATTGAGTGGGGAATGTGGGTCGTGAATAGCGAGGGGTGATATGGGGGTGAGACAGTCCAACGGACCGCAAGACCGTGAGGAGGTCGAATCCTCGGATGCCATGGAGACTGCGGTGGAATCCACTGACACCCAGGCCCGGGAGGATAAGGGCAGCGACGGGGCCGAGGGGCTTGCCGAGACCAGCCCTGAGCCGGACTGGAATAACGCCGGCAACGGTTTCCCCGAGGAGAACCTGGACGCCACCCGCATGTATCTCAGCGAGATCGGCTTCTCGCCGCTGCTGACGCCCGAGGAAGAGGTTTATTACGCCCGCAAGGCCCTGGCCGGTAATGAAGCCGCCAGAAAGCGCATGATTGAAAGCAACCTGCGACTGGTAGTGAAGATCGCCCGGCGTTACAACAACCGTGGTCTGCCCCTGCTGGACCTGATCGAGGAAGGCAATCTGGGGCTGATCCATGCGGTGGAAAAATTTGACCCGGAGCGGGGTTTTCGCTTCTCCACCTACGCCACCTGGTGGATCCGCCAGACCATTGAGCGGGCCATCATGAACCAGACCCGCACCATCCGCCTGCCCATCCATGTGATCAAGGAAATCAATCTCTACCTGCGCGCTGCCCGCAAGCTGGCCCAGGATCTGGATCGCGAACCCACCGCGGAAGAAATCGCCTCGACCCTGGACAAGCCTCTCCAGGACGTGGAGCGCATGCTCGGGCTCAATGAACGTATTGCCTCGGTGGACACGCCGATCGGCAAGGAGGGGGATCGCCTGCTACTGGATGCCATCCCCGACGATGGCAACAGTGACCCTTCCCGCCGCCTCCAGGACGAAGACCTCAACGCCGTGGTGGAGATCTGGCTGGGCCGGTTGACCGATAAACAGCGGGAAGTGGTTCAGCGGCGCTTTGGCCTCAATGGCCACGAGAAAGCCACCCTGGAAGAAGTGGGCAATTGTATCGGCGTCACCCGCGAACGGGTGCGTCAGATTCAGATGGACGCGCTCAAGCGACTCCGTCGCCTGCTGGAAAAGGAAGGGCTTTCGGAAGAGGCGTTGTTTGAGTAGCTCCGAGCTCCGAGCTGGCCGTGCATGCTGAACGGCTTACCGTTTTCTGCAAGCGGCAACCATTCCCGGCTGTATCCAGAATCTAGCGCAAACCGTTTCGAAGCGGCACGGCATTCATGTCAGCACGGCCAGCTCGCCGCTCGCCGCTCGCCGCTCGCCGCTCGAGGCTCGAAGCTCATCAATCAATCATCAACAACGCGGCCATTACCGATCTTTCCTCTCCGACCAGCACATTGAAGGTGCGGCAGGCCGCGCCGGTGTCCATGAATTCCAGGCCGACCCCCTGGCCCAGCACGGCGGCGAGGATTTCCTGAGGCGGGATGCGGGTCTCGCCACCCGTGCCCAGGAGAATGACTTCCGGCCGGTCCTCGACCAGTGGGGTAAAGTCCTCCGGTCGTAGATCCTCGAAACGCTCCGGGCGCCAGCCGCTATCCACCGCGGATGGCGTGATCACGCAGCTACGCGTGATAAGATTCTCGTTCACGCGGATGCTGCCGGCTTCATAGGCGCGAATGATCTGCCGGGCATCGCCGGCAAGGAAATCCTTTTCAACCTTCATGGTGGCGGATACTCTCCCGCATGTCTGAAACTGCTCATCAGTCTAACAGGCGACGCCCCCGTCTGCGTCTCCATTTTCCTGGTCTGTTCGATGTCGGTCGGGTACTGGTCGAAGATCTACAGGCCCAGGCACCGGCCCTGCCGGGGCTTCACCGTCTGCTGGCCCGTGGCGATGCGCTGCCGGCTGACAGCTTGCAGGGGCCCGGGCAATCCCAGGCTGCCCTTGCCCTGTTGGGGGAAGGTAAGCGCCCGGGGCAAGGCTACTGGTTGCGGGCCGACCCGGTGCACCTTCGCCCCGATCAGGACTTTCTTCTGCTCTGGGATGGCCGCGCTCTCGACCTCGACGCCGAGGAAGCCGACGCCCTGGTCGGGCAGTTCAATCAGCAGTTCGCTGAAGACGGCTGGCGGCTGGAGGTTCAGGCTCCCGATCGTTGGTATCTGGCCGCGCCCGGGGACCTGAGCGTTGAAACCACGCCGGTGGCGGCAGTGACCGGGCGCAATATCAATCACTTCATGCCGGCCGGTCCCGATCGGGTAAAACTTGAGCAGCTCATCAATGAGACCCAGATGCTGTTTCATGATCATCCGGTCAATCAGGCCCGGACCGCCCGCGGCCTGCCCACCGTCAGTGGTGTCTGGCCCTGGGGTGGGGGGCGGCTCGATGAGGTGGAAAACAGGCTCGGCTCCTGGGCATCCCTGCTGTCCAATGATCCGGTCTGGCAGGGCCTGGCTCAGCATCAGGGCTGCAAGAGTGGGCCGGAACCGGCGAGTTTCTCCGACTGGCGGGGCCAGGCATGGGGCGACAGCCTGGTGGTGATCGAGACCGGCACCCGCGCCGCGCTGGACGGCGATGGTCCGGGCTGGCAGGCGGCTCTTGAGCAGCTCGACCGGGATTGGTGGCAGGCGGCCCTGCGTGCCCTGGGCAAGGGCGAGCTGGACAGCCTGGAGCTGGCACTGGGACCGCTGGGTCCATGGCATATGCGGCCCGGCATGCGCTGGCGTTTCTGGCGACGTGAACGGCCCTTGTGGGAGCACCTGGCTGAGTCGGAGGCGGAATGATTTCCCGAATCCGCCGCCGACAGCCCGATCCGACCGTCTCTCCCGGGGCACAGACCTTGAGCGTTCATCCGGTCCTGCGCCGGGTGTATGCCGCCCGGGGTATCCACAGCGTCGAGGACATCGATTATCGTGCCGCCCGCCTGCTGCCACCCAAAGGACTGGATGGTCTGTCCGAGGCCGCAGCGCTGGTCTCCCGCCATTTGAGTGAAGGGCCCATTCTCATCGTCGGCGATTTTGACGCGGATGGCGCCACCGCCACCGCCCTGCTCAAATCGGGCCTCGAGGCGATGGGCGCGGCGGCGGTGGATTACCTGGTGCCCAATCGCTTCGATTTCGGCTATGGCCTCTCGCCGGAACTGCTGGAGGTGGCCCGGGAGCGGGATCCGGCCTTGATCATCACCGTCGATAACGGCATCTCAAGCATTGAGGGTGTCGCCGCCGCCAGGGCCGCCGGTATCGATGTGTTGGTCACCGACCACCACCTGCCCGGCGAGACCCTGCCGGGCGCCAATGCCATCCTCAATCCCAATTTGCCGGGGCAGGGCTTTGCCAGCCCCCACCTGGCCGGTGTGGGGGTTGCCTTCTATCTCTTGCTGGGTCTGCGTCAGCACCTGCGGGATGCACAATGGTTCGAGCAACAGGCCATCCCCGAACCCAGCCTCGCCGAATGGCTGGATCTGGTTGCTCTCGGCACGGTCGCCGACCTGGTGCCCCTGGATCGCAATAACCGGATTCTGGTTCACCAGGGTCTGCAGCGGATCCGTGCCGGCAGCCTGCGGCCGGGCCTGGAAGCCCTGATTCGGGTGGCGGACCGCAACCGCGCCGACCTGACGGCCGCCGATCTCGGTTTTGCCATCGCCCCACGCCTGAACGCCGCCGGTCGCCTGGACGACATCTCCCACGGCATTGAGACCCTGCTCGCCAGAGACCCGGGCAGAGCGCGGGCAGGCGCCGAAATGCTGGACGCCATGAATCGGGAACGGCGTTACCTGCAGCGGGACATGCAGGAGCAGGCCGAGCGTGCCCTGGAGCGTATCAAGCTGGACGGGGGAGCAGAGTTGCCCGCCGCGCTCACCCTGTTCCGGACCGACTGGCACAGCGGTATCGTTGGCCTGCTGGCATCCCGCCTGAAAGAGCGTTTTCACCGACCGGTGGCGGTCATGGCACCGGACGGAGATAGGATGCTGAAAGGCTCACTCCGTTCCGTCCCCGGTATCCATATCCGTGATGTCCTGGCCGACATGGACAGTCGACAGCCGGGGATGATCGAACGCTTTGGCGGCCATGCCATGGCCGCCGGTCTCAGTCTCCGGTCAGACCGCCTAGACAGCTTCCGCCGCTTGTTCAAGGAAGCGGTGGAGGCCCGTGCCGGGGCGGAGACACTGTCCGGCATCATCCACAGCGATGGCCCCCTGGAGGTCTCGGAGCTGTCGCTTGAGGTGGCCGAGCTGATCCGTCGGCATGGGCCCTGGGGGCAGGGCTTTCCCGAACCCCTATTTGATGGCGAATTCCGGGTTCTGGAAGAGCGGGTGGTGGGGGAGCATCACCTCAAGCTGCGCCTGCAACATCCCGATGCGGCCACGCCCATCGACGCCATTGCCTTCAATCCGCCGCCGGAACAGTTGGGCGGCCTGCCGGAGTGGATCCGCATCGCCTACCGGCTCGAGGTGAACGAGTGGCAGGGCCTGCGTCGTCCCCAGCTGCTGGTGGTCCTGATCGAGCCCCTGTGAGGGACAGGGGCCCCGCGTGGGCCGAAGCTTCATCCAGTCATCCGAATGGTGTAGCATACGCGGGTTTCAAGGCCCCGGCCCCGGGGTGAACTTCCGGAAACAGTGAACCAACAGCGGGAGAGGCAGCTCGTGTCTGACGCCGTCGAAACCAATGCCATTCAACGCCAGATCAGCGACCTGCAGGAGCGCATTGAAGCGCTGAGGGGGTATCTTTGACTACCCTGGTCGCAAGGAAAGACTGACCGAAGTCACCCGCGAACTGGAAGTCCCCGAAGTCTGGAATGACCCGGAACGGGCCCAGGCCCTTGGCCAGGAGCGGGCCCGTCTGGCGGAAATCGTGGACAGCCTGGAAGAATGCAGCTCCCGCATCGAGGATGCCGGTGAGCTGTTCGATATGGCGCAGCAGGAAGATGACCAGGACACCCTGCGAGAGTTGCCCGGTGAACTGGACGACCTGACCACCATTGTCGAGAAAATGGAATTCCGCCGGATGTTCTCCGGCGAAATGGACGAGGCCAACGCCTTCGTGGACATCCAGGCCGGTTCTGGTGGCACCGAAGCCCAGGACTGGGCCGAGATGCTGCTGCGCATGTATCTGCGCTGGGGCGAACAGAAGGGCTTCAAGACCACGTTGATGGAATGCTCCGCCGGGGAAGTGGCCGGCATCAAGAGTGCTACCGTCAAGTTCGAGGGCGACTATGCCTTCGGCTGGCTACGCACCGAGACGGGTGTCCACCGCCTGGTGCGCAAATCTCCCTTCGATTCCGGCAATCGCCGTCACACTTCCTTCGCTGCGGTTTTCGTCTCTCCGGAGATCGACGACAACGTGGAAGTGGATATCGATCCCTCCGACTTGCGCATTGATGTCTATCGGGCCAGCGGTGCCGGTGGTCAGCACGTCAACACCACCGAATCCGCCGTGCGTATCGTGCATGAACCCACCGGCATTGTGGTGCAGTGTCAGACCGAACGTTCCCAGCACAAGAACAAGGCCACTGCCATGAAGCAGCTGCGGGCCAAGCTCTACGAGCATGAGATGCAGCAGCGGCGGGAAAAACAGGCGGCGGTGGAAGAGGGCAAGTCCGACATCGGCTGGGGCAGTCAGATCCGTTCCTATGTCCTCGACCAGTCGCGGATCAAGGACCTGCGTACCGGTGTCGAGATCGGTAACACTCAGGGCGTGCTGGACGGCAATCTGGAACCCTTCCTTGAGGCCAGTCTGAAAAAGGGTCTCTGAACCACCTTGCCAGGATGCGGGGCGACCCGCCTTAATACTTCAATGCTTTCCCAGGAGCAATCAGGGTCATGAGTCAGGAACAGGAACACAAGCTCATCCAGCACCGCCGCGACAAGCTTGCCGCATGGCGCGAGAGTGGCGAAGCCTTCCCCAATGATTTCCATCGCGACTCGCTGGCCGATGAGCTGCACGGTACTTACGGCGAACGCAGTGGGGAATCCCTGGAGTCGGGAGAGATTCGCGTTCACGTCGCCGGGCGGATGATGGAAAAGCGGGTGATGGGCAAGGCCAGTTTTGCCAAGCTCCAGGACAGCACCGGCCGAATCCAGCTATTCGTGCAGCGCGACGCCCTGCCGGAAGGTGTCTACAAGACCTTCAAGACCTGGGATGTGGGTGACATCGTCGGCGCCACCGGCACCCTGTTCAAGACCAAGACCGGCGAGCTGTCGGTCAAGGTGGAAGAAATCCGCCTGCTGACCAAGTCACTGCGCCCGCTGCCGGAGAAGTTCCATGGCCTGCAGGACCAGGAAACCCGTTACCGCCAGCGCTATCTGGACCTGATCATGAACCGGGAGGTCATGGAGACCTTCAAGACCCGTACCCGGATCATCCAGCTCGTGCGCGATTTCATGAACGCCTCGGGCTTCATGGAAGTGGAAACGCCGATGATGCAGTCCATCCCCGGTGGTGCGGCGGCACGGCCCTTTATGACTCATCATAACGCCCTGAATATGCCCCTTTACATGCGAGTGGCGCCAGAGCTCTTCCTCAAGCGCCTGGTGGTGGGCGGCATGGATCGGGTCTATGAGATCAACCGCAACTTCCGGAACGAGGGGGTCTCCACCCGCCATAATCCGGAATTCACCATGCTGGAGTTCTATCAGGCCTATGCCGATTACAATGACCTGATGGCTCTGACCGAGCGCATGTTCCGCAGTATCGCCGAGGCCGTGGTGGGCGGTGATGTGGTCGAGTACCAGGGTGAATCCTATGACTTCTCCCGGGACTTCGAACGCTTGACGGTTGAGGCAGCCATCCTGCGTTATAACGAAGGCCTGGATGAGGCTCGCCTGCGTGATCGTGACTATCTGGCCGGGGTGTGTGAGAAGCTGGGGATCAAGCTGGAAGACAATTGGGGCCCCGGCAAGTTGCAATTGGAGATCTTCGAGAAGACCGCCGAACACCGCCTGATCCAGCCGACCTTCGTGATCGACTATCCCACCGAGGTCTCGCCCCTGTCTCGGCGCAAGGATGACGATCCCTTCCTGACCGAGCGTTTCGAGCTGATCATTGGTGGCCGTGAGCTGGCCAATGGCTTCTCCGAGCTCAATGACGCCGAAGACCAGGCCGAGCGTTTTCGCGAGCAGGTCCGCTCAAAGGAAGCCGGCGACGAAGAAGCCATGTTCTATGATGCCGACTTTGTCCGGGCCCTGGAATTCGGTTTGCCGCCCACGGCCGGGGAAGGCATCGGCATCGACCGCCTGGTGATGCTGTTTACCGATTCGCCCTCGATTCGTGACGTGCTGCTGTTCCCCCTGATGCGCCCGGAGGCGGCCTCAGGCGACACAGACTGAGCTGTCGCAGCCGGTATCGTCGACAAGATGAAAAAAGACCGGGGCCAAAGGCCCCGGCCTTTTCTGGTTTAGACTGATTACGAGCGGTCTTGCTCGGTGCCTGGTACCAGCAGTACCGGTCGGTTGGCATTGCGGCAGATGTATTCGGCGGTAGAGCCCAGGCGGACGCCACGCACGCCCTCGCGGCCACGGCGGCCGGTAATGATCAGGGAGGCTCGCTCGGCGGCGGCAATCTGGGGAATGACCTGCTCGGCGCGACCCAGGTCAACGCTGCGGATCAGGCGGACATCGGCATCCGCGGCCTTCTGGGTGATCCGTTCCAGGCGCCGCCAGGCTCGGGCAATGTCATTGCTGGAGCTCACCGTGATCACGCGCAGGTGCTTGTCCTTGCCCAGCATCTGCAGGGCATGATCCTCGGCGGCCTCGGCCGCACTGGAGCCGTCGGTGGCCAGCAGGGTGGGGCCATCACGGCGCGGCACCTTGTCTTCGCCCTCGTCGGCATCCCGGACATCCTCCAGAAGTACCGGCAGTGTCGCCTTGCGCACCAGGCCGGAGGCAGTGCTGCCGATGAGCAGGCGCTTGGCCGGATGGTGGGCGCGGGAGCCGGTGACGATCAGATGCATGCCCTCGTCACTGGCCAGGGTCAGGATCTGCTCAACCGGGTCGCCGGAGACGATGCGGGTCTCCACTGTAAAGCGGTCGCGGAGCACATCGGCATGCTCTTCCAGCTTTTCCTTGCGTTCCGCCGTGCTCAGCTTCGCGCTGCCTTCACCGCCACTGCCGGTGGCAGTGGGTTTGACATTGACCAGCACCACCCGCTTGACGCCCATTCGTTCCATGTAATCAAGGCGCTTGAGCATGGGCAGGCTGGAGCGGGAGAAATCCACGGCGATCAGGGCGCTTTCGTACATTGATGTCTCCTTGCGATGTTTATAAGGCGCCGGCATAAACGCTGAAACCGTTGGGCCTGGCGATTTGCCGATCAATTATAGCGTTGGCCGCTGCCGCCAATCCTGACGGTCGGCGCCAAGCCCGGGTACTGCGCCGGGGCAGAAGTAACGGCCCGATACCCGATACTGTACAACATTATGCAGTGATTACATTACCAGCCGATGGCAAGTCTGTTTTGACTTGCATCAGGTTCAGGCTTGATGGGCATCGGGAAGCGCCGGCGGCGCTTCCCTAATAGGCCAGCGCCGGAAAGCGCCGTCGATCCAGTGGCAGCTTCATGGTGTGGCGGGAGGTGAGGGCAAACCAGCCTTCGACGTGGGCCAGAAGCTGCTGGGGATTCTCGGTTTCCTCGCCATCCCGGACGAGTTGCTGGAGCGCACAAAGGTAGGCGGGGAGCTGGGGGGCATGACCGTGGTCATAGGGCATCCACGCATCCGGGATTTCGCCGGTAGTGACGCTGACCCGGCCAGGTTGCCGGGCTTCGAAGCGAACGGTCACCGAAATGACCGAACCGTAGTCGTCCCTGAGCATTTCGCCAATCAGGCCGGGCACACTATCGGTGGGCAGGTGGTGGAAGCAGCGCCCGGCGCGGGATATGCCGTTAAACAGGGCACCATCGGCTCGGGGCAGGGTCGGCCATTGCACCTGGTAAGGGTTGGGTGCCCGCATGATGTTCTCTCCCTCCGGCAGACATGAAAAACGCTTCCATTGCCTATTTCAACGGCCGGCTGGAGAGGAACTTTAGGGATCCGTCGATCAATCCTGTTCCACTTGCCCGGCCCCGCTCATCAACGGCTCGGAGGGGTGCAGAACGCTCCGGCGGGCGCCGGAATGGGTCCGAGGCGGTGCCCTGGAAGGCGCTGACTAGTCGAAGAGCTTCAGCGCGGGGGCTTCCCCGTCAGCTTCCCCACCACCATCCAGATGCAATTCGCCATCATGGTTCTCCCTGACCACAATCTGCACCAGCCAGTGGCTTGCGTCACTAGCCGCCACCGAGTCCAGCACCTGACCCACCAGGCGGTCGGCACTGTCACGGACAGCTGCGCCGGCGGGAGCAGCCTGCTGGCAGCGGGCCAGCTTCAGGCCCTGCTTGACCTTGCCCAGGTAGTGGGTTCGGGCGATCACTTCCTGGCCGATATAGCAGCCCTTGCGAAAGCTGAGGCCGCCGAAGTGGTCCAGGCCGAGAAACTGGGGCAGGAAGCGGCCGCTGGTCTCGGGGCCGAGCCTTGGCAGGCCGGCCAGCAATTCCCGGCGTCGCCATTCAGTCTCGCGGATCGGCAAGTCGCCGGCTGCCTCGAACTCATCCCAGAGCGACCGTGCCTCGCTGAGCGGACCGGACCAGAAACCGGCCGCCGACAGGCCGCTGAGAGGCCGGAAGGGCGTTTCTCCACTGTCATTGTCATCCCACCGCCCCAGAACGACGGTGTCCTGCTGCGCCGACAGGTTCACTTGGGCACGCAAAACATAGAGACGCAGTTTTGGCAGCACCGTGTCCATGAGACTGCTGGGCAAGAGCAGTTCAAAGCCGCTTTCATCCCGGCTCATCAACACGGTGGTCACCGCCCGCCCCTTGGGATCGTGCCAGGCGGTCAGCACCGCCTCATCCTGGCCCAGTTCGCCCACGGCCGCGCTGAACTGACCGTCCAGGAAGCTTTCCGCGTCACCACCTTCCGCTCGCACCACGCTCAGGCCCGGCAGCCAGGCGAGGGCCGTGGAATCCGGCTGATCGGCCTTCTCCCGGGACCGCACAAACTCGGCCCAGGTCTCGATATCGTTGATCGCTGCTGATTCTGTCATGGGCTTCTACCACTGTCTCCGCTCGGGGTGACTTTGCCAAGGGCGCGTCAGCGTATAGAATACTGCGAGCTTTCGAAAGTGGTCGAACCCGGCGGGCGTCTGTGCCCGCCGAGCTGTTTCCACCGCCTTCGATGGATGGTCGTACCGTTTCATGTCACTCCGGGAGCGAGCCCATGTCCATGTCCGAGAAAGAAAGAGAATTCAGACGGGCACGGGCGACCGGTGGATTGGCCGGCGAGGATGCCGGTGTGGCAGGTGACGGGCAATCGGCTGAAAGCGAGCATCAAGGCCCGCGCGAGATCGGCGGCCCCAAGGGGCCGGAGCCGACCCGCTACGGCGACTGGGAAGTGAAGGGGCGCTGCTCGGATTTCTGAAACCGGAGAAACGCTTGCCTCCTGAATCGCCGGCATGGCTGTGGAGGCGGAATTGGTCTGACTCTGGTGGCAAGGAATCCATCGCTGCTCCACCTGAATTGTTCATTCATTGAATCGAGGTGACCCGCATGGCGGCAGAAAACCGGCCGGTTTCACCCCATCTCCAGATCTATCGCTTTATGTGGACGATGGCATTGTCCATCCTGCACCGCATCACGGGCGTGTTTCTGACGATCGGGACCATCTTTCTCGTGTACTGGCTGGTATCGGTCGCAGCCGGTCCCACTGCCTACGCCACCGCCCAGGAGCTGATCGCTTCCTGGCCCGGCCGCCTGTTGCTGTTCGGCTGGACCCTGGCGTTCTGGTACCACTTCTGCAATGGCCTGCGTCATCTGTTCTGGGATGCCGGTCAGGGTCTGGACCTGGGCGCCGCTCGGCTGTCCGGCTATCTGGCCGTGGCCGCCGCGGTCCTGCTGACCCTGCTGACCTGGTATGCCGCCTACGCCACCCACGGAGGTGTCCTGTGAGCCTGCGAACTCCCCTGAAGCGAGCCAAGGGCCTTGGCGCGGCCGGCGACGGTGTTCATCACTGGCTGATCCAGCGTCTGACCGCGGTAGCCCTGATCCCCCTGTTCATCTGGTTTATCGTCTCCCTGGTCAGCATGACCGGTGCCGATTACGCCACCGTCAGTCAGTGGATGGCCAATCCCTTGGTGACCATCCTGCTGGTGCTGTTCATTGGCACGCTTTTCTATCACTCGGAGCTGGGACTGCAGGTCGTCATCGAAGACTATGTGTCCAGCAAGGGATCACGCCTGACATTCCTTGTTCTGTCCCGTTTCGTCCATTTCTTCCTTGCCGCCGCCGGCATCATCGCCGTGCTGCGGGTAGCATTCGGAGCCTGAGTCAATGTCGAAGGCCTACGAGATAATTGATCATCAGTATGACGTTGTGGTGGTGGGTGCCGGCGGTGCCGGCCTGCGTGCCACCCTGGGCTTGGCCGAGAAGAATCTCAGCACAGCCTGCATCACCAAGGTGTTCCCCACGCGCAGTCACACTGTCGCCGCCCAGGGCGGAATCAGTGCTTCCCTAGGCAACATGGGCGAGGACGATTGGCGCTGGCATATGTATGACACCGTCAAGGGGTCCGACTGGCTGGGTGACCAGGACGCCATTGAGTACATGTGCAAGGAAGCACCCAAGGCGGTGATCGAGCTGGAACACTATGGTGTGCCGTTCTCACGCACCGACGAAGGCAAGATCTACCAGCGTCCCTTCGGTGGCATGACCACGCATTTTGGGGAAGGCACGGCCCAGCGTACCTGTGCCGCCGCCGACCGCACCGGTCACGCCATGCTGCATACCCTGTATCAGCAGGCCCTGCGTAACCACGCTGAATTCTTCATTGAATACTTCGCCCTGGACCTGATCATGGACGAAGAGGGGGTCTGCCGCGGGGTCATGGCCTGGAATCTGCAGGATGGCACCATTCACCGCTTCCAGGCCCATACCGTGATCCTGGCCACGGGCGGTTATGGTCGTGCCTACTTTTCCTGCACCTCCGCGCATACCTGTACCGGTGACGGCAATGGCATGGTTCTGCGTGCCGGCCTGCCGCTGCAGGACATGGAATTCGTGCAGTTCCATCCCACCGGCGTTTACGGTGCCGGCTGTCTCATCACCGAGGGCGTGCGTGGCGAGGGTGGCTATCTGACCAACTCCGAGGGTGAGCGCTTCATGGAGCGTTACGCCCCCAACGCCAAGGATCTGGCATCCCGCGATGTGGTGTCCCGCTCCATGACAATCGAGATCCGTGAAGGTCGTGGTGTGGGCAAGGACAAGGATCATATCCATCTTCACCTGGAGCATCTGGGCGCCGATGTGATCAACGAACGCCTCCCGGGCATTGCGGAAACCGCCCGCATTTTCGCCGGGGTGGACGTCACCAAGGAACCCATTCCCGTGCTGCCCACCGTGCACTACAACATGGGCGGCATTCCGGCCAATTACCATGGCGAAGTGCTGACCCTGAAAGACGGTAATCCGGATCATGTGGTGCCCGGCCTGATGGCGGCGGGCGAGGCCGCCTGCGTCTCCGTGCATGGGGCCAACCGACTGGGCTCCAACTCCCTGCTGGACCTGGTGGTCTTCGGTCGTGCCGTGGCCGAGCGCTGCGGTGAGCTGATTGAGCCGGGGCAACGTCACAAACCGCTGCCGGCAGACGCCGGTGATGCCTGTCTGGAACGCCTGGACCGCCTGCGCAATGCCAAGGGCGATCTCAAAACGGCCGACATCCGGCTGGACATGCAAAAGACCATGCAGTCACACGCCGCGGTCTTCCGGACCGGGGATGTGATGCAGGAAGGCATTGAGCAGCTCAAGAAGACGGTTGCTTCTTTCGATCGGGTTTCCGTTTCCGATCGATCCCTGGTCTGGAATTCGGACCTGGTGGAAACCCTGGAGCTGGATAATCTCCTTGGTCAGGCCATGGCCACCATCGAATCGGCCAAGAATCGTGAAGAGAGTCGGGGTGCCCATGCCCGTGAAGACTACTCTGATCGTGACGATGACAACTGGATGAAACATACCCTGGCCTGGTACGACGGCAAGGGTGGGGTGAAGATTGAGTATCGTCCGGTTCGCATGGATACCCTGACCGATGAAGTGGATGTGATTCCACCCAAGGCACGAACCTACTGATTGACGTGCTCGGGCCAGTCCCGGCACCCGCACTGGAGAGGCACAGACATGGCTGATTTCCGGCTGCCAAAAAACTCCCGCATCAAGAAGGGCGAGACACACAAGACGGAAGGCGACAGCGACAAGGTCAAGCGCTTTCATGTCTATCGTTATGACCCCGATTCCGGGGAAAACCCGCGCATGGACACCTATGAGGTGAACATGGAGGAATGCGGGCCCATGGTTCTTGATGCCATTATCAAGATCAAGAATGAAATGGATCCGGGTCTGACGTTCCGGCGTTCCTGCCGTGAAGGCATTTGCGGTTCATGCGCCATGAATATCGACGGAGTGAACACCCTTGCCTGCACCAAGGGCTGTGACGAGATCAAGGGGGATGTAAAGATCTATCCTCTGCCCCATATGGATGTAGTCAAGGATCTGGTCACCGACATGACCCACTTCTATGCCCAGCTGGCATCCGTGGAACCCTGGCTCAAGACCGATACGCCGGCGCCTCCCAATCAGGAACGCCTGCAGTCCAAGGAAGATCGAGCCAAGCTCGACGGCCTTTATGAATGTATTCTCTGTGCCTGCTGCCAGACCTCCTGCCCCAGTTATTGGTGGAATGGTGATCGCTATCTCGGTCCGGCGGTGCTGCTGCAGGCCTATCGCTGGATTGTGGACAGCCGTGACGAAGCCACCGGTGAGCGTCTGGATGATCTGGAAGATCCTTTCAAGATCTATCGCTGTCACACCATCATGAATTGCACCATGGCCTGCCCCAAGGGTCTGAATCCGGCCAAGGCCATTGTGGAAACCAAGAAACTGCTGGCCGAGCGCAAGCATTGATGGACGACGGCGCCTCGGCCTTGCCACCTCTGTCCCGCCTGCGTTGGCTGTGCAGGCGGGGCATGAAGGAACTGGATGTCATGCTGGAGGCTTATCTGGCCCGGGCCTGGGAGACTGCTTCACAGGATGAGAAGCAGGCTTTTGTTCGCTTGCTGGACCGTCAGGACCCGGAACTGTGGGACTGGCTGACCGGGCGGACGGAACCGGAAGAGAGGGATCTCGCCCATGTGGTATCACGGATTCGGCAGCCGTACGCAGATTGATGCCGGGGCATCGCCCCGGTTCTTCTTCTTGTTTCTGCTTCTCCACGGGCTGACGGGCCTGGCCGTCTTTCTCGCCCAACTGCCTCCCTGGCTGCTGTTCTTTCTACTGGCCTTCAATGCGCTGGCCTTGCGCTGGCATCTGCTTTGCTGGGCCTTTCCCTTCATTGCCCACGAGGCCACCGCCCTGGTGCTCGAGCCCGGCGGGCGCCTGTATCTTGTGGATGAACAGGGGGAACGTCGCCACATTCCCCTGCGGCGGGTGGAGTGGTCGTCCCAGGCCCTGCTGATCTTGAGGGTCGGCCCGGCCGGGGGCGGCTGGCTGGTATTGGCCGCCGACGGCGTCGAGGCCGACTCCCTACGCCGACTCAGAACCCGATTGCGCTGGGAGCGAGTGGACCGTGAAGCTCGGCCATTGGGGCAGTTGTTCCCGGCCCGGCCAGTTGGGCGGGACCAGCACCGTATCCCGCGCTCGCTCCGGCGGTAGGGTATCGGGCCAATCCAGGTTGTAGTGCAGGCCGCGACTTTCCCGCCGGCGCTGGGCGCAGCGGATGACCAGATTGGCCACTTCAGAGAGATTGCGCAGCTCCACCAGGTCCGGGGTGATGCGAAAGCCGGCATAGTAAGCCTGTATTTCCGAGCGCAGCAGTTCCGCCCTGGCCGCCGCCCGCCGCAGGCGCTTTTCACTGCGCACGATGCCCACGTAATCCCACATGAAGCGACGCAGCTCCAGCCAGTTGTGCTTGACCACGATTTCCTCATCGGAATCGGTGACCCGGCTTTCGTCCCAGGCTCGCAATGATTCCCTTGCCGGGGGCAGTTCAATCTCGCTCATATCCTCGGCGGCGGCCCGTCCCATCACCAGGCACTCCAGCAGGGAGTTGCTGGCCATGCGGTTGGCACCATGCAGCCCGGTGTGGGCGGTTTCGCCGGCGGCATAGAGCCCGGGCAGGTCGGTGCGACCGGCGAGGTCGGTGATGACACCGCCGCAGGTGTAGTGGGCTGCCGGCACCACCGGAATGGCTTCGCGGGTCATGTCGATGCCCAGTTTCATCAGCCGCTCATGGATGGTGGGGAACTGGCGGCGAACCTGATCGGCGGGCTGGTGACTGATATCGAGCAGAACATGCTCAAGACCAAGGCGTTTCATTTCATGGTCAATGGCCCGTGCCACCACATCCCGAGGCGCCAGTTCGGCCTGGGGATGAAATCGGGGCATGAAGCGGTCACCGTCCGGCAGCAACAACTGTCCTCCTTCACCTCGCACGGCCTCGCTGATCAGAAAAGAGCGGGCATCGGGGTGGAACAGACAGGTGGGGTGGAATTGCATGAACTCCAGATTGGCCACGCGGCAGCCAACCCGCCAGGCCATGGCGATGCCATCGCCGGTATTGCCCTCCGGGTTGCTGGTATAGAGATAGACCTTGTTGGCACCGCCGGTGGCCAGCAGCACTCTGGGGCTGCGCAGGGTTTCCACCTGGCCACTCTGCTGATTGAGCACATAGACACCCAGCACCCGGTTGTCACCGGGCAGACCCTGACGTCGACTGGTGATCAGGTCCACGGCGATGTGGTTGGTGAGCCAGTGTCGCTCGGCCTGGGCACGGACAGCCTTGTCCAGGCTGTCCTGAATGGCGCGGCCGGTAGCATCGGCCACATGCAGAACCCGACGGTGGCGGTGACCACCCTCCTGGGTCAGATGCAATTCATTGCGGGCATCGCGAGTGAAGGCGACACCCAGCTCACCCAGCCATTGGGCCATCTTCGGAGCGGCTTCCGCCACTCGCCGTATGGCCATTTCATCGCCCAACCCTGCGCCGGCCTCCAGGGTGTCGCGAACATGGGCATCGATACTGTCACCGGCGTCAACAGCCGCTGACATGCCACCCTGGGCCCAGGCCGTGCTGCCGGCGTCGGGCTGCCCCTTGCTGACCAGGGCCACCCGCCAGTGGCTGGGCAGGCCAACAGCGGCCGCCAGACCGGCCGCCCCGGTGCCAAGGATGATGGCGTCATAATCCTGTATGCGTTCAGCCATGCTCACAATTCCAGCAAGGCCCGCGGCGGCGTCGGCAGCGGGCTCTGTTACAATAGCCGCCAAGTTTACCGGGCTGCCGCCGGACCCTCCAGTTGATCGGGGACGGCGGCGCTTCCATGCGGGTGGTGTAATCTTTGCCACTGTGATCAAAAACCCGACATTTTCGGCGAACTCCCTGGGCGTCCGCGGGTCACACCCGACAGGGCGAGGGAGAAGCCGCCTCTGCAGAGGATCGGCCCCGGATGGGCAACAGGAAAACGGATCAGTTGCTGGTTGAACGAGTTCAGCAGGGCGACAAGGCCGCCTACGATGTGCTGGTGCGCAAATATCAGCACAAGATCGTCAAGCTGATCTCCCGCTATGTTCGCGACCAGGCGGATGCCCTGGACGTGGCGCAGGAGGCGTTCATCAAGGCCTATCGCGCGCTTCCCAATTTCCGCGGTGATAGTGCCTTTTATACCTGGCTGTATCGAATCGCCATCAATACGGCCAAGAATTATCTGGTGGCGGAGCGCCGTCGTCCCGTGGACCAGGATGTGGACCTGCAGGACCCGGAACAATTCGATATCCAGGCCCGTCTAAAGCATGTGGACACGCCGGAGGGCATGGCGCTGACGGAAGAGATTCGCAGTACCGTGGAGGAGGCCATCGCCAACCTGCCGGATGATTTGCGTACTGCCATCGTTTTACGGGAACTGGAAGGGTTGACTTACGAAGAGATCGCCGAAGCCATGGACTGTCCTGTCGGAACAGTGCGATCTCGGATTTTCAGGGCACGTGAAGCCATTTCGGATCGGCTTCAGCCATTGCTTGAGGGCGCCTCGGACTGAGGTAATAGGAGACGGAGATGAGCGAGAAGCTTCGCGAACAGCTATCGGCCATGATGGACGGCGAGCTGGACGAGGGGGAAGCCAAGCTGCTGGTCAGGCGTTTTGCCAATGATCCCGAGCTATCGGAGGCTTGGGAGCGTTATCATCGCTGTTCCCGACTGCTTGAGGCCAGCGATGATAGCGCCGAGCGTTTCGCCTTGCTGGATCAGGATTTCAGCAAGGGCGTGATGGACGCCATCGAACGGGAAGCCGCCCCGGCTGTAGGGACCGTCTGGTGGCAAGAGTGGCTGCGACCCGTGGCCGGTGTTGCCGTTGCGGCGGGTGTGGCGACGGTGGCCCTGGTGGGGCTGCAGGGTGGTGAGCTGGATGAGGGCCCTGGCACTCCCGAAGTGGTGCCATCCACTGTCGAGACCAACCCCTGGGCAACCCCGGCGCGCATCTCTCCGGCAGCCGGCCGAAGCCTGCAACTGGAAGACAGTGAATCCTGGCAGCGCCTGAACAGCTATCGTCTCAACCACGCGGACCGCGCCGCCGGCCTCCAGCGGATTGAGAGCCAGGCTGCCGATGCCCTGGACGCGGAAAGCGAAGACCGAGACGAGGGGAGTGAGCCTCAATGAAGGCAGTCAGTCACCGGCTGATGGTGGCCTTTTGCTGTCTCGCTGCCCTGGCCGCCAGCCAAGCGGTTCAGGCCGATACCCCGCGTGCAGCACTGGAACGCATGGCGGAGGCCATGTCTGAATTGAATTTCCGTGGAACATTCGTTCAGATTCAGGGCGGGGAAGTGGAGAGTCATCAAGTGGTTCACCGGGCCGGGGAGGGCGGCTCAAGTGAGCGTCTGCTGAGCCTCACCGGCAGTCAACGGGAGCTCCTGCGTCAACATGATGCGGTCAAGTGCATCTTCGCCAAGGATGACGACGGGGATGTGGACCTGAGGCAGGCCGCGGCCCGCTTCAATGCCTACCTGGGTGACAAGCTAAAGGATCTGGACAGTGGCCACTACAGCCTGATCAGCCTCGGCCGTGATCGGGTGGCCGGCCGCGCAGCGAATATCATCGGTATTCAGCCGGAGGATGAACTGCGCTATGGATTTCGCTTCTGGCTTGACCGGGAAACCGGCATGCCCCTCCGCAATGACATGGTCTCCGCTGATGGTGAAGTCATCCAGCAGGTGATGTTTACCGACATCATGCTGGATGTGGATATCAGCGATGAAGAGCTGGATCCGGTGCTGGAGAAAGAGGCGGAGGCCTTTGGTACCCGTCATGCCCGGTATTCCCGTAAGCGCCCGGGTGAGTCCGAGCAGGATCTACCCACGCTGTTTGACGCGCTGCCGGATGGTTTCCGCCTGGTTGCCGCTCAGTCCGAACCCCGCCGTGCCGGCAATGACGTCATCCTGCATCATTTGATTCTGTCCGATGGCATTGCCCAGGTATCGATTTTTGTGGAGCCGCTGGGCGAAGAACGCCGGGGCTTCGAGGGCGAGTCCCGCATGGGCAGTGTCAGTGCTCACGGCCGGCAGGTGGATGACCATCAGATCACCGTGGTGGGGGAGGTTCCCATGAAGACGGTGACCGCCATCGCCAGCGAAATTGACAGCCTGCCTCGGCGTCTGGCCGAGAAGCTCGAGCCTTGATCACTGAATCCGGTCGCATTGTCCGCCGCGAAGGTGCCGTTGCCTGGGTGGAAGCCAGCAGTCGCCGTGATTGTCCCCGCTGCGCCGAAGGCAAGGGTTGCGGCGGCGGTTTGCTGGGCCGCTGGCTGGGCAAGCGCCTGCATCTGGTCCAGGCGGCGGACCCCGCGTTTCATCCCGAGGGAAGCTGGGTCGAGCTGGGCCTGGAGGACAGTGCCTTGCTGAAAGCGGCCCTGGGCCTCTATCTCCCGCCCTTGCTGGGCCTGGTGGCGGGCAGTTCCCTGGCCCATGCCATGGGCCTGTCCGAATGGCTGTTGATTTTGGCCGGCGTGGCCGGATTCGCTCTCGGCCTGCTGGCTGCCCGCCGCCTGAGCCGCGGCCTCGGTGACCGGCCTGCCTTCCTGCCCCGGGTGATTCGTCGCCTGCCCGGCCCGCCGCCCGGCTGTGTGCGTGATCTCTCCGCCTGAATACCCTGAAACGGGGGATAGCCATGGAAATCGTCGTCTATTCGCGCCCCGGTTGCGGTTTATGCGATCAAATGCTGGTGGATCTGCAGCTGGAACTGGGCAGTGTGGACCCGATTCGGGTTGTGGACATTCGCGAGAACGAGGCCCTCAAGGCCCGCTACGGCCTGCGCATCCCGGTGCTGGAAATCGATGGCGAAACCCTCTGTGAGGGCCGCCTGGATCTCAGCCGATTGCGGGCGGCGCTGGCCGCTGGCGACAAATAAGCGAGCGGCAGGCCCGGCGGCGCATTTCAGTTGCGGCCCCGTCCCGGTATAATCGACGCCTTTCGACGAGTCATCGCAGCCGACCACGGGAAGGGGCTTGCACCCCGGTCTGGTCGGCTTTTCCATGTTTTACACCTTCGGGTCCTCAATGAAGCATATCCGCAATTTCTCCATCATCGCCCATATCGACCACGGCAAATCCACCCTGGCAGACCGCTTCATTCAGGTCTGCGGCGGCCTCACGGATCGCGAAATGGCCGAGCAGGTCCTGGATTCCATGGATCTGGAGCGGGAGCGCGGGATTACCATCAAGGCGCAGAGCGTCACCCTCAATTACACTGCCCGGGATGGTCAGGTCTATGAGCTGAACTTCATTGATACCCCCGGCCACGTGGATTTCTCCTATGAGGTCTCCCGTTCATTGTTCGCCTGCGAAGGCGCCTTGCTGGTGGTGGACGCTGCTCAGGGCGTTGAAGCCCAGAGCGTGGCCAATTGCTACACCGCCATTGAGCAGGGCCTGGAGGTGATTCCGGTATTGAACAAGATTGATCTGCCCTCGGCGGAGCCGGAGCGGGTCAAGGAAGAGATTGAGGACATCATTGGCCTGGAGGCCGACGAAGCCATTTCGGTCAGCGCAAAGACCGGCGTGAATGTGGACGAGGTGCTGGAGCAGTTGGTACAGAAGGTGCCGGCGCCCCAGGGGGATCCGGATGCCCCTCTCAAGGCCCTGATCATCGACAGCTGGTTCGACAACTACGTTGGCGTGGTCAGCCTGGTTCGAATCGTTGACGGCCGCCTGGCCAAGAATGACCGTATCCGGGTGATGGCCACCGGCAAGGCCCACCAGGCCACCGAAGTGGGTAGCTTCACGCCCAAGAAGACCCCACGGGACTCGCTGGAGACCGGCGAGGTGGGGTATGTCATTGCCGGTATCAAGGATATTGATGGTGCCCCGGTGGGGGACACCCTGACCCTGGATCATCGGCCTTGCGATGAGCGGCTGCCGGGTTTTCAGGAGGTCAAGCCGCGGGTTTTCGCCGGCCTGTTTCCGGTGGACAGCAGCGACTATGAGGATTTTCGCGATGCCCTGTCCAAGCTTCGGCTGAACGACGCCGCCCTGTATTACGAACCGGAGGTTTCCGATGCCCTGGGCTTCGGTTTCCGCTGCGGCTTTCTCGGCATGCTGCACATGGAAATCATCCAGGAGCGGCTGGAACGGGAATATCAGCTCGATCTCATCACCACCGCACCCACGGTGGTTTACGAAGTCCTGACCGGGGACGGGCAAACCCTGCGGGTGGATAATCCCTCCCGTCTGCCCGAGGTCAACCTGATCGAGGAAATTCGTGAGCCCATCATTGTGGCCAATATTCTGGTGCCCCAGGATTTCGTCGGCCCGGTAATTACCCTGTGCGAGGAGAAACGGGGTAACCAGAAGAAAATGATGTATCACGGCAAGCAGGTGCAGCTGACCTATGAACTGCCCATGAGCGAGGTGGTGCTGGACTTTTTTGATCGGCTCAAGTCCTCCAGTCGTGGTTTTGCTTCCTTCGAGTATGATTTTGATCGTTTTCAGTCTTCCAATCTGGTCAAGCTGGATGTGCTCATCAACGGGGACCGGGTGGATGCCCTGTCCACCATTGTTCACAAGGACCAGTCCTACAGTCGGGGCCGGGACCTGTGTGAGCGGATGAAGGACATCATTCCCCGTCAGATGTTTGATGTGGCCATCCAGGCTGCTATCGGCAATCACATCATTGCCCGAACGACGGTCAAGGCCCTGCGCAAGAATGTGACTGCCAAGTGCTATGGTGGCGACGTGACACGGAAGCGCAAGTTGCTGGAGAAGCAGAAGGAAGGTAAAAAGCGCATGAAACAATTGGGCAAGGTGGAGATTCCCCAGGAAGCCTTCCTTGCCGTCCTTCAGGTGGACAAGAAATAGGAGCGGGGTCCGCGGACCCGATACCATCCATGAATCTGGCACTGATACTGGTAATTGGATCTTTTGTAACCGGCCTGGTCTGGGCCCTGGACCGCCTGTGGTGGGCGCGTTCCCGCAGCGCCGAGGACCACGAACCTACCATCGTCGAATGGTGTCGGGCTTTCTTTCCGGTTCTGCTGATCGTCCTAATCCTGCGCTCGTTTATCGCCGAGCCCTTCCGGATCCCATCGGCCTCCATGATGCCCACCCTGCTGGTGGGAGACTTCATCCTGGTCAACAAGTTTGCCTATGGGCTGCGCTTGCCGGTTCTGGAGACCCGCTTTCTGGATCTGGGCAGCCCGGACCGGGGTGACGTGGCAGTCTTTCGCTATCCCCCCAATCCACGCAAGGATTACATCAAGCGGGTGATTGGGCTTCCCGGGGATCAGGTTGCATACCGTGGCAAGACCCTTTATATCAATGGGGAGGCCGTGGCACAGGAGGTAGTTGGTCCTTTCGAGCCGCGGGATGTGGATCGTCGGCGGGATCGGGTGCTGCCCGGCAGCGTGCTCATGAAGGAAACCCTGGGTGAGCAGGCTCACGAGATACTGGTCAGCCCCCGACCGGCTACAATGGAAAGCCAGGAACTGGAAGCCGGTATTGTCATCCCCGAGGGCGAGTATCTGATGATCGGGGATAATCGGGACAACAGTCTGGACGGGCGTCACTGGGGACTGGTGCCGGAGGATCATCTCCGTGGTCGCGCCATGTTCGTGTGGCTGAGTTGGGAAGCCTTCAATGCCTCGCCCCAGTGGGGACGAATAGGCCAGGCAATCAATTAGGGAGTAGCTGACATGCGATTGCGTCACTCACAGCAGGGCCTGACGGCGATTGGATGGATACTGGTTCTGTTCGTGGTCGGGATTATCGCCACGGCCGGGGTCCGGCTCGTGCCGGTGTATATCACCTCCCAGACCCTCAACACCATCATGCGAGGCGTGACATCGGATGTGGACGCCAGCTCCCTGTCTGAAGTGCGTCGCTCCCTGGTCAGGCGGCTGAACGTCAACGACGTTCGTGTGGTGGGAGATACCGATTTCACCATTGAAACCATTGATGGTCGCCGGACTCTGGTGCTGGAATATGAGCATCGCGTGAACTTCATCGGTAACATCGATTTCATTGTCTCCTTCGAGAAGAAAGAGACCTTCCGGGGGGAGTGAGATTGAGTCTGGACCGGCTACTGGAAACCCTCGGTTATCATTTCAGGGACCAGAGTCTTCTGGAAGCGGCGCTGACCCATCGCAGTCTTGGCCGCAACAACAATGAACGCCTGGAATTTCTGGGTGATGCGGTTTTGGGGCTTTGTGTTTCCGAGCTGCTTTACCGTGCCTTCCCGCAGGTAGAAGAGGGTGATCTAAGCCGCCTTCGCGCCAGTCTGGTCAACCAGGAAACCCTGGCCGAGATTGCCGCCGAGATGGATTTGGGGACTTATCTTCGTCTGGGCGGCGGTGAACTCAAGAGCGGTGGTTTCCGTCGTGCATCCATTCTCTCTGACGGTCTTGAGGCCATTCTCGGCGCGGTTTATCTGGATGGCGGTTTCAGCCCGGCCCGTGATCTGATTCGGCAGCTGTATCAGGAGCGCGTGCGACGGTTGCCGCCGCCCGAGCAACTCAAGGATCCCAAGACCCGCCTTCAGGAGTGTCTTCAGGGCCGGGGACTGTCTCTGCCGGTCTATGCCGTGGAGTCAATCAGCGGCAAGGAGCATGCCCAGGTATTCGAAGTCAGTTGTGTCGTCCCTGACACGAATTTTCAATCCCGCGGGCGCGGTGGCAGTCGACGCAAGGCGGAGCAGGCGGCAGCGGCCGCCTTACTGGAGAAGGTCAATGAATGAATCTGTCCGTCATGCCGGGCTCGTGGGTGTGGTGGGGCGACCCAATGTGGGCAAGTCCACATTGGTCAACGCACTGGTGGGTGAAAAGGTCAGTATTGTTACCGCCAAGCCTCAGACCACCCGCCACCGCATCATGGGAGTCTTGACCCGCGACGACTGTCAGTTTGTCTTCGTGGATACGCCGGGCATTCACTCGGAAGCACCCCGGCGCTTGAATCGGGACATGAACCGCCTCGCCCAGGACGCCGCCCGGGATGCCGATGTGGTGGTGTTCGTGGTCCAGGCAGGCAAGTGGTTGGCGGAAGACCAGGCCATCCTCGACAGTCTCAAGCGTCTGGACGTACCGGTGGGTCTGGTGATCAACAAGGTTGACCAGGCGGCGGACAAGTCCCAGCTCCTGCCTTTCATCGAATCGATCACCGCCAGGGCCGATTTTCGTTTTGTCGTTCCTCTCTCGGCCCTCAAATTGACCAACCTGACCCCGCTGCTGGATGAGCTGCAGCAGTTCTTGCCTGAGTCGCCGGCCTTCTTCCCCGCTGATCAGCACAGTGATCAAAGCCCCCGGATGGTGGCCGCCGAAGTCATTCGCGAAAAGCTGATGATGCGTGTGCACAAGGAAGTACCTTACGCGGTCGCGGTCCAGGTTCAGGAGATGGAGCGGGAGGGGCAACTCACCCGTATCCAGGCGGTGATCTGGATCGAGAAGGAAGGCCAGAAAGGTATTGTGATTGGTCAAGGCGGAAAAGTTCTCAAGGATGTGGGTACCGCCGCCCGCAAGGAGCTGGAAGGGATTTGGGGCGGGCGGGTGCATCTGGATCTCTGGGTGAAGGTCCGGGCGGGATGGCCCGATGATCCCCGTATCCTAGGCAGTCTCGGGATCACCAGCGAATGAGCACGCGTCGGCCGCAGTTGCAGGCCGGCTATGTTCTCCATCACCGGCCTTATCGCGATACCAGCCTGGTAGTGGATGTCTTTACCCGCACCGCCGGGCGCCTGGCACTGGTTGCCCGGGGGGCCAGGCGGCCCCGGGCCAGTCAGCGCAGTCTCCTGCAGCCCTTTCGTCCCTTGTTATTGTCCTGGCGGCTGGGCGGCGGCGAGATGGGTACGCTGACGGCTGTCGAGGCGGATGGCTACCCACCGGGCCTGAGCGGTGACGCTCTGATGTCCGGCTTTTATCTCAACGAATTGGTCCTTCGTCTCCTCGGACGGCATGATCCCAACGAGGCCATCTTTGATCTCTATGCCGAGACTCTGGCCGCACTGCCGGCGGGGCCAACGGCGCCGGTGCTGCGGCGTTTCGAGAAACTGTTGCTGGATGGTCTGGGTTATGCCTTGCCCGTCCACGAGACCGGAATGGACGGTCAGACGCTGGACCCGGACAGCCGTTATCGTTTCGATCCCGAATCAGGGGCCTGGCCGCTGGCGGGATCGGAAGGCCGTGGTTACAGTGGTCGGACTTTGCTGGCCCTAGCCCGGGCGAACTATGATGAGCCGTCGGTACAGCCTGAAATGCGGCGGTTGCTCGCCGAGGCACTGCAACCCCATCTGGGGGGTAAACCCTTGCAGACTGCAAGGGTCATGCGGGATCTGACTCGACGCGGTTTGCGTCAGACGCGCAGTGAGCCGTCGGCCAATGACAGTGATGACAAGGGAGATCCCTCATGAAGCAGGCAAGCGGTCCCATCGATCTGGGTGTCAATGTAGATCACATCGCCACACTGCGGCAGGCTCGTGGCACCCGCTATCCGGACCCGGTACAGGCCGCAGTGGTGGCCGAGCAGAATGGCGCCAATGGCATCACCATTCACGTGCGTGAGGATCGTCGGCATATTCAGGTACGGGACCTTCGCCTGATGAGTGAGATGCTTGAGACCCGGATCAACCTGGAAATGGCCATCACCGATGACATGCTGGCAATCGCTGGGGAGTATCGGCCCTTTGCCTGTTGCCTGGTGCCCGAGAAACGGGAAGAGCTGACCACCGAGGGTGGCCTTGATGTGGCCGGCCAGCAGGAGATGGTGAATCGCGCCGTGACGCAACTCAAGGAGGCGGGTTGTCGGGTGTCTCTGTTCATTGATCCTGACCCACGACAGATCGAGGCCGCGGCGGCCGCCGGTGCCCCGGTGGTGGAACTGCATACCGGGGATTATGCCGAAGCCCCCCTGGGTCGTCAGGCTGAAGCCCTGGAACGTATTCGTGTCGGGGCAGAAAAGGCCGCGGCGGCCGGGCTGATCGTGCATGCCGGCCACGGCCTGCATTATCACAACACGGCTGCAGTCGCCGCCATTCCCCAGATCAGTGAACTCAATATTGGGCATGCCATCATTGCCCGGGCGGTAATGGATGGCTTGCCAAGGGCGGTTGCCGACATGCGCTCCATCATGGACCGTGCGCGAGGTGGAAGCTGATGGAGGTTCCAGGCCTGGTCTATGGTGTGGGTACGGACCTTGTCGAAGTGGCTCGAATCGAGCGAGCCTGGGAGCGATGGGGAGAGCGGTTCGTCAACCATCTGCTGATGACGGCAGAGCGGGCCGAATTCGAACGCAGTAAACGGCCGGTTCGTTATCTGGCCATGCGCTTTGCCGCCAAGGAAGCGCTGGTCAAAGCCCTGGGTACCGGCTTTCGCCAGGGCATGTGGCTTCGTGATGTGGGCTGTTGCCAGCACTCCAGCGGCAAGCCTTATCCTATATTCTCCGACAAGGCCGAGGCCCTGCGCCGAAGTCGCGGGGCAGGGCAGGCCGAGATCAGTCTGACTGATGAAGCCGGCCTGATCGTTGCCTTTGCAGTGATGATGCGCAGGAGTGGGGAGGCGGAGGAGGCCGGCAGCTGAGGCAGGCCTCAGTCCAGTGTGTCAAGCACCTCGTCCACGGCCTCGGACAGATTGTCCATCAAGCGGGCCAGGCGATTGTTATCGGTCTCGCCCTGCTCAATCACCAGCCGTATCTGTTCGCAGCAACTGGCCAGCGCCTTGAAACCGCAGAAGGCGGCCGTTCCTCGCATGCGATGGACTTCTGCATCCAGATCATCAAACGCGCCATTCTGGTAATGGTCGCGGGCGGTCTCCATCTGTGCCGGCAGGTCGGCCTTGACCATGGCAGCAATCTCGGGCCGCAATTCTCCGGAGTCGCTTCGGCCCATCGGCCGATCACTAGGTGGGCGATCACTTGAGGGTTGGTCGCTCGCGGAGCTCTCTGTGGTTTCCAGGGAATCGGAAGACGTGTCGGCAGGCGGGGGCGGCGCGGTATCCTTCCTCGTCTCCGGAAGATAGTGCCGGACCCGTTCCACCAGGTGTTCTTCCCGAACCGGCTTGACCAGCACGTCCTCAAGGCCGGCCTGCTCACAGCGTCGGCGTTCTTCCTCGCTGGCACTGGCGGTCAGTGCCAGTACCGGAACTGCCGCCATCCCCGCTAGATGCCTCAATCTTTCAGTGGTTTCCAGTCCATCCATGCCCGGCAACTGAATATCCATGAGCACCAGGTCCGGCTTGAATTCGGAGGCAATCGAGAGGGCCTGGTAACCATCTTCCGCGGCCCTTGCATTGGCCCCGGCACTTTCCAGAAATTCCATGGTGAGGTGTCGGTTGATGCGATTGTCCTCTACCATGAGGATGTTGAGCCCGTGCAATGGCTGGCTGTCTGCCTCGGCACTCGACGGGTTCTTCCCGGGATTGCTACGCAGGTCCTGAAAGTTGTTTCGAAGGGACTTTCTCAGGCTTCGGCTGCTCATGGTCAGGGGCTGGCAGACGGTCTGCCCCTCGGTTTCCAGCTCAGTCAATATCGTCCTGTCCAGACTCGCAGCCAGGACCAATGAATGGGGGCGGTTGACGGTGCCGGCGAGGATTCTCCGCCGGGCCTCTTCGTTTTGGAGTTGGGCCTGGGCAACGGCGGCCAGCAATGGCGGCTGCTCACTGCCCTGTTTGAGACTGGCTTCGTGGGCAGTCACCCGTTGTACCTGACAGCCCCATTGGGCGAGACGGGCCTGGAGGGCATCACCCATGGCCGGTTCTGGACAGAGGAGTTCCACCAGGCAGTCACTCAAGTGGTGTTCTTCCTCGTTCTGCTTGATGACCCTTACCGGTATCTCCACACGAAAGCGGCTGCCCTGACCCAGCTCACTCTCGACTTCAATCCGCCCACCCATGAGGCGGGTGAGCTGTTCGCAAATGACAAGGCCCAGTCCCGCGCCCTGGTGGCGTCGGGAACTGGAGGTGTCAAGCTGTGAGAATGCCATGAACAATCGCGAGGCGTCCTCGTCGCGGATGCCAATGCCGCTGTCGACGACATCCACCACCAGCCAATGGGCCTGCTTGTCTCGCTCAACCGCCGCCTCGACCCGAACAAAACCGGCTTCGGTGAACTTGGCGGCGTTGGAAAGCAGGTTGCCAATGATCTGTCGCAGCTTGACCGCATCAGCCATCAGTTCGGCAGGCAGTTGCGTGCGGGGATGGAAATAGAGGTCCAGTCCCTTGGCGAAAATTCCGGGTGCGGACAGGGAGATCACATTCTCCAGCAGCTCCTCCGGATCGAAGGGGGAGTCCTCCACCTCGACCCGACCCGCCTCGATCCGTGAAAGATTGAGAACGTCTTCCAGCAAGGCGAGCAGGGATTCCGCAGACCTTTGGATGGTCACGATGTAATCTTTCTGGGTCTTCTCGAGTTCGGTTCTTGCCAGGAGCTGGGTGTAACCGAATATAGCGTTCATCGGCGTTCGAATCTCGTGGCTGATATTGGCCAGAAACTCTGATTTGATCCGATTGGATTCCTCGGCCCGTTTTCTCGCCAGATCCATCTCCACATTCTGGACTTCCACCGCTTCCAGCGTTTCTCTCAGTTCGGAAGTGGCCTGCTCAATCTGCGCTTCCATGCGTTCTCGGGATAGCTTTACTTCCTCGGCAAGGGCGTTGAATCCCCGTTCAAGCATGCCGGTTTCGCCCTGGGAGCGTTCCGGTACCCGGGTATCCAGGTCACCACTACTGAAGTCGCGCAATGCGGTTACCACACGGTTGATTGGGCGGATGGCACTCAATGCGGCGCGCGTGGCCATGCCCCAGGCCAGCATGAGGCCCCCAAGGATCAGCAGGAGGCCAAAGCGCAGCAATTCACCCTGACGTTCCATCAATGGCTCAGTGGAGAGCCCTACTTCCACATAACCAATGATGTTGTTCCCGTCGGCGTCAGCATCATCCGCAAACAGGGCCTCGAACTCACCCACGGGCTCCTCGCCCAGACGGATGGATGATTCAAACTGCAGGGCCTCCGGGGCAACCGGGAACAGACGATTGAGCAAGCCGGCAGGTGAGGCGTCTGTTTCGCTTCTGCCTGCCTCACTGAGTGTGTCGCCGTTTATATCCAGAATCCTTACCCATTGCACACCATCTTCTTCCACCAGTTGTTCAGTGAGTCGGTCCAGTATCAACTGGTTACCGGAGAAGACGGCGAACTCACTGGCGGGTGCCAGATGACGGGCAATGGTTTCCCCGGTGTTTTGCTGGTAGGAGCGCAGGTCGGCCAGTCGCGTCCCCAGCAGATAACCGCTCACGACCAGGCTAACCAACAGGGTTGGCAGAAGGGCCACGAGTAGAATCTGGGTTCTCAGTCGCAGTTTGGGCATTACTCATCCTGCTCGATCATTTGACGCAGCGGCTCCTCCGCGGGAAGACGGATTCTGAGGGAGCGGGCCACATCGGTATTGGTTGCCAGGCCATAGGTGCTTGGATGCTTGGGTGCCGGCCAGTCTTCGGGAGAAAGTTTCATTATCTCCATCAGCACATCCGCAGTTTCCCGCCCCAGGGCATCAGGCTCGGTGTAGACCGCTGCGATACTCCCGGCATTAACCAGGCCCGGCGAATAGGCGAAACTGGGTACGCCGGCCCGGAAGCTGTGCAACAGCATGGCGCGTAACTGACTCGATTCGGCGGTCAGGGCATTGGGGAGAATCAACAGCGCTTCCACCTCTTCGAGCATGCCGGGAAGAATACGAATGAGTTCCCGTCGGTCAGTCGCCTGTACATGTCTTAGTGACACATCGTGCTGCTCAATGGCTTCGATAAGCCTGTCCGGGGCTTGTTCGTCGGGCCCGATATGACCGATGCGAGACGAATCGGGGAAGAGGGCCTTGATGAGCTGAATATGACGGTCGATGGGTTGGTCGATGTACAGGCCGGTGATGGCACGATCGGGATGCGCTTCACTGAGCCGCTCCACTGTGCTCGACGGAGCCAGGGTGCTGATAATGGGGAGATTGCTGTTCTCAAGGGCAACTCTCAGCGCCGCGGTACCGACTGTCAATACAAGTTGATAGGACTCATCCCCGGGGAGATCATCCAGGTGTTCACGAATATCCAGGCGCTCTCTTTCCCGAGACGGCAGGGATTCCCTCAATCCCGTCTGGAATTGCTGATAAGGTCGCCCATCACCGCTAAGCAGGACCAGTACCCGTGTCTCACCGGTGGCCGCGCCGGCAGGTCCGCCCAGCACTAGCAGCAGGCAAAGGATCGGGACAAGCCATGGCATTCCCGCCATTACCCTATGCTGCAAACCGTTCCCTGTTAATCGTGTCCCGTACATTCAAGTGCTCAGAAGGGAATGTGAATTTGGCCAAATATTCGCCGATCAAATCGATTGCGTGGCCGACTTTCCTCGTAATCACCATCCGCGGCCTGAACGACCAGATCCAGTCGGGCGCTATCCGGACGGGGCTGCAGGCGATGGGCGACCCGCAGATCGATCCGACTGGCTGAATCCGCACCGTCATTCAGGTTCATGATGTTGTAGCTGCTGTGCCGGAAATACCCCAGGCTGAAGTCGGTCTGATGGCTGGCCCGGTACATGGCCAGCAAGGCCATGCTGTTTCGCGGAGTACTTCCGGAAATATCCGTGACCACATTGCTGGCGCTCAGCTCCTTGTAGGCATGACTCAGTCTCAGCCGAATCTGCCGGGTGGGGCGGTATTCCACTTCCGTTTCAAGGCCGGTGATGCGTACGTCCTCGAGATTGTCGAAGTCCACCGCCTCACCATCGAAGGGGTCGTGGGGCACGTCGGCGGTAAAGTACATGATCATGTCCTCGATGCGGTCATGATGCAGGCGGGTATCGATTTGCCAGTTGCCGTTGTGGGAGCGGAATAAATAGCCCAGTTCCACGCTATCCACCGTTTCCCGTTCCAGACCGCCAGAAGCCAGGACAATCTGGTCCGAGCCAAAGGGAGAATGCACGGCCCAGTCCCCATACTCTTCAATCAAGACGGGGGAGCGGGTCGCGCGGCTCAAGGAAAGGCGCAGGGTCTGGTTGCTGCTTAGATGCTGATTCAAGGCGAGCCGTGGCGACAGGGCGCTGCCGGTGATGTCGTCATCCTCCAGCATGGCCCCCACGTTGATGGTCATGGCGGATGTGGGGCGCCACTCCCATTGGCCAAAGGCGCGAACGGCCTGGTTGCTTTCACTGCCATCGGGGAAATAGGCCTCCGGTGAACTCACCCGGTCCAGGCGAACGCCCAGCCCGGTTAGCAGGCGGCTTTGCTGGCTCAGGGCACGAGTGGTCTGATACTCGATGTCACTTCGAGTGCTGTCCCGCGATTCGTCCACCACCACCTGAAGAAAGCCGAGATCGGGCAGGGGTTGGGTGAGGAAGCGTTGATCAATCAATTCCTCGCTGTGCTGAAACTGAACCTCGTGAAGATTGCCGGCCTCGCTCCGGTATTGCCAGTTCAATTGCCCGAAGCGATTCTCGATATATTCGTTGCGGGGTGGTGAAAGGGGGCGGTCAACACGGCCCAGCTCCATTCTGCCCCGGCTCAAGCCGAAGCGGCCATGCAGCTGACTGGATGGGCCGGTATGCATCCGCATCTGACCATTGAGGAAACGGAAACTCTTGCCGTCAAATTCCCCGTTCTGATTATCGAAGCCATTGTCGCCCCACTGGGCTGCCGAGAGATTCCAGTCGCTACGCTCGGTGGAGCCAAAATAGCGGGCCTGCGCCCTGTGAATGAAGTCATCACCGGCCAGGAGCTCGATCTCGCCGCCAGTCTGATCCGCAGGGTCCCGGGTGATGATATTGATGGAGCCGAGAAAGGCGTTGGTGCCAAAGGCGGACACATTGGGCCCGCGGGTCACCTCAATGCGCTCGATATCGCTGACCGAATAGGGCAGGGAAGCCCAGGGGACGCCACCGAAACTGGGGGTGTAGACACTGCGACCGTCCACCAGCACCTCGATCCGGCGGGAGAAAGACTCGGCCCCGAAGCCAAGTGTGGCCGAGGGAGAATGACCGAAGGTGTAGGTGAGCACAGCGCCGGGAACGAAGCGCAGCAGATCCTGGATTTCCCGGGCACCGGAGGCCTCGATCATCTCCCGGTCGATCACGGTAACGGATACCGGCGAGTCGCCCGGCCGCTGGGGCAGGCGTGAGCTGCTCACGGTCATGGGCTGTTCGGCGAGGAAGCTATCCTCGGTCAGGATATCGGCCTGATCCTCGGCCAGGACAGTGCCCAGCGGCAGGCTGCCGACAAACAACATGACGGTGGACAGGCGCGCACGTCCCAAGCGCCTTGCGTTAACCTCAGGCATGGACAGGTCCTCTATTTGCCTCCCCCGGCTTCTGGAAACGATGGTGGTGGACCTCCCTGATTGTCCCTCGGCCAATTGAGGCCGGAAACACGGCGGTCTTCGCCGCCTTATGTCTTGATAACCCTAGTATGCCATGCCGGCGGCCTCCAGGGCTCTGGTAAACTAGGACGCTTCTTGTCCGCCGAGCGCAATCCGCAAGGGAGACGGCTTGAACATACTGGCCTTCGACATCGAAACCGTGCCGGACACCGAATCCGGCCGGCGCATCCTCGATCTGGGTGATCTCGACGACCGCGACACCGGGCGGGCCATGCTTCACCGCCGCCGCCAGGAAACCGGCGGCCGGGATTTTCTGCCCCTGCACCTGCACAAGGTGGTGGCCATTTCCGTGGCCCTGCGCCAGGGCGACCGCTTCCGGGTCTGGACCCTGGGCGAGGAAGACGCCGACGAGGCAGAGATCGTGGCCCGCTTTTTCGAGGGCGTGGAGCGCTTCCAGCCCGATCTGGTCTCCTGGAACGGCTCCGGCTTCGACCTGCCGGTGCTCCACTACCGGGCCCTTTACCATGGCATCGCCGCGCCCACTTACTGGGAAACCGGCGACAACGCCCAGCCTTTCCGCTTCAACAACTACCTCAACCGCTTCCATTCGCGGCATATGGACCTGATGGACGTGATCAGCGGCTACCAGGGCCGGGCCACGGCCAAGCTCGATGAAGTGGCAGTGATGCTGGGCCTGCCGGGCAAGCTGGGCATGCATGGCAGCCTGGTCTGGGACCGGATTCTCGACGGCGACATCAAGGCGGTGCGCGATTACTGCGAAACCGATGCCCTCAATACCTATCTCGTCTTCCTGCGCTTTGAATACATGCGCGGGCGGCTCAACCGGGAGGAGTACACCGCCGAGCAGGAGCGGGTGCGCGAGTTCCTGAAAGCCAGCGAGGAGAATCATTTCCGCCAGTTCCTGGAAGGCTGGCAGGACCAACCCGTCCGGGAGGACCTGATCAAGCGTGGCTAGACGAAAGCAAGCGCCGGTAGAGATGGAGATGGATATCCGCGACCTGGCCCATGACGGTCGTGGCGTGGGCCAGGCCGAGTCCGGCAAGACCGTATTTGCCCACGGCGCCTTGCCCGGCGAACGGGTCGTGGTGCGCCGGGAGAAAAAACGCCGGGAGCTGGACGAGGGCGTAACCGAAACCGTGTTACGGCCCTCCGAGGAACGGGTCGAGCCCCGCTGCACCTTTTTCGGTCAGTGCGGCGGCTGCAGCCTCCAGCATCTCGCCCCCGATGCCCAGCGCCGCTACAAGCAGCGCATGCTGCTGGAGCAGCTGCGCCGTCTGGGTGGCGTTGACCCCGAGCAGGTCCTGCCCACCCTGGAAGGCCCGGAGTGGGGCTATCGCCGTCGGGCCCGCCTGGGGGTCAAGGACGTGCCGCGCAAGGGCCGGGTCCTGGTCGGCTTTCGCGAGCGGCGCACGCCCTATATCACCGACATGACCCGCTGCGAGGTGCTGGTGCCTCAGGTGGGCGAACGCCTGGAGGCGCTCTCCGAGCTGGTGGGCAAGCTGTCCGTCCGTGCCCGCCTGCCGCAGATCGAAGTGGCCGCCGGCGATGACGACACCGCCCTGGTACTGCGCCATCTGGACCCCTTCACGCCCGACGACCTGGGCATCCTGCGCGACTTCGAGCGAGAAACCGGTTTCTGGATCCATCTCCAGCCCAAGGGCCCGGACACTGTTCGGCCCCTGAGCGAATCGGCCCCCGCGCTGAGTTACCGGCTGCCGGCCCATGATGTGGAAATTCGCTTCCGGCCCACCGATTTCATCCAGATCAATCGCGACATCAATCGCGCCATGATTGATCAGGCCCTGGAATGGCTGGCGCCGACGCCGGATGACGAAGTGCTGGATCTCTTCTCCGGGCTCGGTAATTTCGCCCTGCCCATCGCCCGGGCTGGTGCCCGGGTGACCGCCGTGGAAGGCGAGGACGGCCTGGTGGCCCGCGGCCGCGACAACGCCGAGCGCAACGGCCTGGGCGAGCGGGTGGATTTTCATGTCGCCAACCTGTTCGAGGATGTCTCCGTCTTCCCCTGGGCCCAACGCGACTATCGCCTGGCGGTGCTGGACCCGCCCCGCAGCGGCGCCCATGAAATCATTCCCCGCCTGGCCGCCATGGGGGTGGAGCGCATCGTCTATGTCTCCTGTCATCCGGCGACCCTGGCCCGAGATGCCGGGCAATTGGTAAATGAGGCCGGTTACCATTTGAAGGCCGCCGGCATCATGGACATGTTCCCCCACACCGGTCATGCCGAGGCCATGGCGGTGTTCGAGCGCAAGGGGTAGGGTCCATGGCGCGCGAGATCGAGCGCAAGTTTCTGGTACACGGCGAGGCCTGGCGGACGGCGGCCGAGGACAGTTTCCTCCTGCGCCAGGGCTATCTCACCGACCACCGCAGCGGGCGCGCCTCGGTGCGGGTGCGGGTGGCCGGTGATCACGGCGAGCTCAACATCAAGAGCCTGGAGTTGGGCGTAAGCCGTGACGAGTTCAGCTACCGGATCCCGGTCGAGGAGGCCGGGGCCATGCTCGACGGGCTCTGCCGTGGCCCGCGGATCGAAAAACGCCGCCACCATATCCGCCATGGCGGTCATCTCTGGGAGGTGGACGAGTTTTTCGGCGACAATCAGGGCCTGGTGGTAGCCGAGATTGAGCTCGACGACCCCGAGGAAGCCTTCGAGCGCCCCGACTGGCTGGGCCCGGAAGTGACCCATCTTGAGCGCTATTTCAACGTCGCCCTGGTGCAGCGGCCCTTCAGCCAGTGGAGCGAAGCGGAACGCGAGGCCCGCGATGTGGATTGAGATATCCATTCCCGAGCAGCGCCTGCGCCTGATGGAAGGCGAGCACTGCCTGCGGGAATGGCCGGTCTCCACTGCCCGTAACGGCCCCGGCGAGCGCGAAGGCAGTGGCTGCACCCCGCGCGGCTGGCATGTGATCCGCGCCCGCATCGGCGAGGGCATGCCCCTGGGCACGGTCTTTCGCGGCCGCCGCCCCACCGGCGAGATCTGCGATGCGGCCCTGTTCGAATCCGATCCCGCCCGTGACTGGATTCTGACCCGCATACTGTGGCTATCGGGCACCGAGCCCGGCGTCAATCGCCTCGGGGTGGTGGACAGCATGCGCCGCTTCATCTACATCCACGGCTGTCCCGATGCCTTTCCCATGGGCGTGCCACGCTCGGCCGGTTGCATTAGGATGCGTAATGAGGCGGTAGTGGAACTCTTCGACCGGGTGCCGGTGGGCACCCGGGTTCACATAAGGGGATGATCACGTGGTAGCCGGGCCGGTCATGATTGATTTCGAAAGCACTCGCCTCACGGCCGAGGACCGGGAGCTGCTGGCCCATCCCGCCGTGGGCGCGGTCATTCTCTTCTCGCGCAATTATGAATCGCCCGCGGCCCTGCGGGAGCTGGTCGCGGCCATCCGCGCCGCGCGCAGCAACCCGATATTGATCACCGTGGACCAGGAAGGCGGGCGCGTGCAGCGCTTTCGGGAGGGCTTCACCCGTCTGCCGGCCATGGCCGCCCTGGGCGAGGCCTATGAAGAGGATAGCGCCCACGGCCTGCGCCTGGCCGAGCTTTGCGGCTGGGTGCTCGCCCGGGAGCTGCGGGAACACGATGTCGACCTCAGTTTCGCCCCGGTGGTGGATCTGGATTTCGGGGCCAGCGAGGTCATCGGGGATCGCGCCTTTCACGATGACCCTGATGTGGTGTTTCGGCTTGCCCGCGCACTGGTCTCGGGCATGCATGCCGGCGGCATGGCCGCCACCGCCAAGCACTTTCCCGGCCATGGCAGCGTCACCCTTGATTCCCACGTGGATTGCCCCGTGGAGGAGCGCGAACTCGACGACCTTCGCCAATGGGACATGATCCCCTTCATGCGCCTGGCCCGAATGGAGCTGCCCTCGATCATGATGGCCCATGTGGTCTATTCGGCGGTCGACAGTCTGCCGGCCAGTTTCTCCGGCCGCTGGATTCAGGACATCCTCCGCCACGAGCTGGACTTCGGCGGGGCCGTGATCGCCGATGATCTTTGCATGGCCGGGGCGGCCGTCATCGGCTCGCCCGCCGACCGGGCCCGGGCCGCCCTCGAGGCCGGCTGCGATCTGCTACCCGTCTGTAACGACCGTGCCGCCGCGGTGGCGGTCATCGATGCGGTGGGCAATGGGGATTTTCCCGCCATCCGCCGACGCCTTGAGCGGCTGCTGGGCGGCGAGCCGGCGGATCAATGCAATAATGTGGCGGCCACCTGGACCCGGGCCCGTCAGATGATTGCGCAACTGAGCAACTGAGGAGCGCTTGATGGAGGAAGCCAGCGAGATTCTGGAGACCATCGCCGAGATTGTGCCCCTGGACTGGGCCACCATCGTTCAGATCAGTATTGTCATCTTCGTCACCGCCGTCGCCGATCTGATCGTGCGGCAGATCTTTGTTCGCCTGGTCCGCCGTGCCAGGGAGACCGAGCGGGTCTGGGACGATGCCTTCGCCATCAGTGCCCGCCGTCCGGCCCGGGTCGCCATTTGGGTCATTGGTCTGAGCATTGCCGTAGGGCTGATCGGCGATGATATCCGCGCTACCGTCCTCGACCCGGTACCGGATGTCCGCAATGTGGTACTGATTGCCATCATTGCCTGGACGCTGATCCGTATCGTCCGGCGCATTGAGGCCAACCTGGTCGAGCGCTGGTACGCCGAGGGCGAGTCGGTGGATCAGACCACGGTGGACGCCGTCAGCAAGCTCCTGCGCGTTACCATCATGGTCACCGCCGGCCTGGTTATCCTTCAGACCCTCGGCATCAGCCTGACCGGCTTGCTCGCGTTCGGCGGCATCGGTGGCCTGGCCATTGGCTTCGCGGCCCAGGACCTGCTCTCCAATTTCTTCGGCGGGCTGACCATCTACATGGAACGCCCCTTCTCCGTGGGCGACTGGGTGCGTTCCCCGGACCGGGAAATCGAAGGCACGGTGGAGGAGATCGGCTGGCGCCGCACGGTCATCCGCACATTTGATCTGCGCCCGCTGTATGTTCCCAACTCGATCTTCAACCAGATCTCACTGGAAAACCCCTCGCGCATGCATCATCGACGGATCTTCGAAACCATCGGTGTCCGCTATGATGATTTCTCCCGGGTGGAGCCCATTCTGAAGGATATCCGGCAGATGCTCGATGAGCATGAGGAGATCACCAAGGACCGCACGCTGATGGTTTACTTCAATACCTATGGCGAGTCCTCCCTGGATTTCTTCATCTACTGCTTCACCCATACCAAGGTGTGGACCGACTTCCACGCGGTCAAGGAAGATGTATTGCTCAAGGTTGGGCGGATCATCGAGAAGCACGGCGCCGAGATCGCCTTCCCCACGCGCACCCTGCATGTGCCGGACGGCATCGCCCAGGCTGAACCACATCCGTCAGCCTCATCCCCCCAGCCTCAAGGAGGGCAGCGATGAAAGAAGAGATCAGCCACGGGCCTGCCGAGGACTGGATGGCACTGCCCGCCACCGCGGAACTCATCCATGACGCTGCCGCCGTTAATCGAGCCTATGATCAGATGGCCCAGGCCATCAACCGAGACTGGGCCGGCACTGAACCCCTGATTCTGTCGGTGCTGCTGGGTGGCCTGATCCCGGCCGGCCAGCTCCTGCCAAGGCTGCTCTTTCCCCTGCAGCTCGAAAGTATTCATGCCACCCGCTACGGTGGCTCAACCCGGGGCGGCAAACTCAACTGGATATCCGAGCCCCGGGTCAGCCTCAAGGGCAGGAATATTCTTTTGATCGATGACATCCTCGATGAAGGCATCACCCTCAAGGCCCTGGTGGACTACTGCAGGGAAAAGGGTGCTGAAAGGGTTGGCACGGCCGTGCTGGTACGCAAGCAGCGAAGCCAGTCGCCCGCCATGGAAGCGGACTACGTCGGCCTCGAAGTGCCGGATCGCTATGTGTTTGGCTGCGGCATGGACCTGGATGAATATCATCGCCAACTCACCGGCATTTATGCCATTTGATTAGACGAAACAGACAACGGGAAACAACATGGCGGAAATTGCAATCATCGGTGGCACCGGTCTCTCTGAACTGGATGCGCTAGAGATTACCCACCGGGAAGTCGTGGCCACCCCTTATGGTGAGCCCTCGGGCCCGGTGACACACGGCCGCTTGTTCGGTACCGAAGTGGTCTTCATGGCCCGCCATGGCCACGGCCACACCATTCCGCCGCATCAGGTCAATTATCGCGCCAACATCTGGGCGCTACGAAACGTGGGCATTCGCCGGGTATTGTCCATTGCCGCCGTGGGCGGCATCCGCAAGGACATGCACCCCGGCGGCGTCGCCATCCCCGACCAGATCATCGACTACACCTGGGGCCGGCAGCATACCTTCTACGAAGGCGAGCTGCGGGCTGTTACCCATATCGATTTCACCCAGCCCTATTGTCCCGAACTCCGTCAACGCCTGATCAAGGCGGCCGATGAAGCCGGTATCGACGTGACCCGCGACGGCACCTACGCCACCACCCAGGGCCCCCGCCTGGAATCCGCAGCCGAAATCGACAAACTCGAAAAGGATGGCGCCGACCTTGTCGGCATGACCGGCATGCCCGAAGCCGCCCTGGCCCGCGAACTGGGCATCTCCTACGCCTGCTGCGCGGTCATCGCCAACCACGCCGCCGGCCGCGGCGCCACCGACATCCACGCCGACATCGAAGCACACCTCAAAAGTGCCCTCGATAAGGCACGGGAAATCATGGGGGCATTGCTGCGACAGGCGAATTGACCCGGTGCTACCAGCGAGCATCGACCCATAGGTCATGCACTAAGGTCTAAGCCCGCCCATCCTGAAACAGGATGCTTGGAGTAGGGCTTGGGCAGTGTTTTTCTGAAGCAAATCAGGCTCAAAGCTGGGCATCTTAAGTAAGTCTCTAACCCATCTCCCAACTGGGGTTTGATTTTTCAATGGGCCAGTTGTTAGGCTAGAAAGGCGCCGGTTTTCTATCTGGGGTATCGGCGCGCAGTAGCAGTATGTGGGGTTTGATTATCTTGAGCCTGCTGTATTGAGAGATTGATGGGGGAGGGGGATCAAACAGGGGAATCAGCGATCACGTTCCCGCTGGCTCGCTGATGTTCGCATGACGTTGTAGAACCTGCCTGACGCATTGCAGGCCGCCCACCGGTGGTTCTCGCCTGGCGGTTGCCCCGGCCTTGTTTCCTTGCACAACCCGAATACCTCTCGACACCAGGGTCGTATCTCGCCTGAAGTGCAAGGGGGTGGGCATGCCTAGCAAGGGAGTTTCCTGGTCCGTTCGCGGTCTTTTTCTGCTGTTTCTGGTCGTTACCGGAATTGTCCTGCAGCCACTGTTTACCCAGAGTGGCCCTACCCGCATTCATGATGCCATTTGGTTGGTGGAGCCGGACAAGGTCACTGTGATCGCTAGTGATAGCGGTGAACAGTTGTTCGAGATGGTGCCGGTGGATGAGATTCAAGCGATT